>NZ_JBSVVZ010000122.1:0-8783 GCF_054071875.1 Pseudomonas sp. SDO524_S393
GCGGCGTGTCAGCGATTACATCTCTAACTGATCCACCGCTTTCGCGAGCAAGCCCGCTCCCACATTTGGACCAAGACCGGCTTCCAGAAACCGGTCGGCTACCAGGCCGCCACGCGTTTGCTTTTGATCTTGGGCGCCCCGTCATGTACACGGCAGCACTCAGCCCTACTCAATCCCCACCTGATTCCGCCCATTATGCTTGGCCGTATACAACCCCTTATCCGCCGCCAGTATCAACTGCCGACAATCCGACCCCTGCTGCGGCGTCATGGTCGATAGCCCAATGCTGACGGTCAGGCTGGAGCCCTCGGTCGGCGCGATATGCGGGATCTTCAACGCCGCCACCGCCATGCGCAGTTTCTCGGCAACCAACCGCGCCCCACCCGGAGAAGTATTCGGCAACACCAGCGAGAACTCCTCACCGCCATAGCGCGCCGGCAAATCCGAAGGCCGGCTGCTGGCCTCGCGAATGGTCGCCGCGACCTTGCGCAAGGCCTCATCGCCTTCGACATGCCCAAAACTGTCGTTATAGGTCTTGAAGAAATCCACATCGATCATCAACAACGACAACTGGGTTTGATCACGCATGGCGCGGCGCCATTCCAGCTCCAGGTATTCGTCGAAATGCCGGCGATTGGACAGCCCGGTCAGGCCATCGGAGTTCATCAGGCGTTGCAGCACCAGGTTGGTGTCCAGCAGTTGTTGCTGGCTGACCCGCAGCGCGCGGTACGCAGCATCCCGCTGCAACAGGGTCATGTAGGAACGCGAGTGATAGCGGATGCGCGCCACCAACTCGATGTTGTCGGGCAGCTTGACCAGATAATCATTGGCCCCGGCAGAAAACGCCGCGCTCTTGATCAGCGGGTCTTCCTTGGTCGACAGCACGATGATCGGGATATTCGCCGTGGCCGGGTGGTTGCGGTATTCGCGCACCAGCGTCAGGCCATCGAGACCGGGCATCACCAGGTCTTGCAGGATCACCGTCGGCTTGATGCGGATCGCCTGGGCAATCGCCTGGTGCGGGTCGGCACAGAAATGGAAGTCGATATTTTCTTCCTGGGCCAGGCCACGCCGTACGGCTTCGCCAATCATGGCCTGGTCGTCGACCAGCAACACCATGGCGGCATTTTCGTCGGTCTTGATGTCGTCGATCTGTAAATCATTCATGTGCAGTCACCTGAATTACTTCCTGCCAGCCAGCACCGCCGGGGGTATGCGTCATTTTGCAAATACCTCCAGCAGACGGGGCGCAATTCTGTCCAGTGGGCGAATTTCAACAGCAGCGTCAATCGCCGCCGCCGCTTTGGGCATGCCATACACCGCCGAGCTCTGCTGATCCTGGGCGATGGTCAAATATCCTTGTTCACGCAGCAACTTGAGGCCCTGGGCCCCGTCGCGCCCCATGCCGGTGAGCAGCACACCGACGGCATCACCGTTCCAATGGCTGGCCACGCTCTCGAAAAACACATCGATGGAAGGCCGGTAAATCTCGTTCACCGGCTCTGCGGTATAGGCTAGCGTGCCATTCTTCAATAGACGAATGTGATGGTTGGTGCCGGCCAGCAGCACCACGCCGCGTTGCGGCGGCTCCCCCTCGCGGGCCAGGCGCACCGGCAGGCTCGACGCACTGCTCAGCCATTCGGCCATGCCGGCGGCGAACACCTGGTCCACATGCTGCACCAGCACGATGGCGGCAGGGAAGTCCCGCGGCAAGCCCTTGAGCAGGGTTTCCAGGGCAGCCGGGCCACCCGCCGACGAACCGATGGCCACCAGGCTCTGACGGGTGCCGCTGATGCGCGGGGGCGCGGTTTCGGCGCGGACACGGCTACCGCGCTGACCGATCAGCCAGCCGATATTGAGGATCTTGCGCAACAGCGGCGCCGCCGCATCGCGGGGGTTGCCGACGCCCAGGGTTGGCGTGTCGACAACGTCCAGCGCGCCATGGCCCATGGCTTCGAACACCCGGCTCACGTTGGCCTGGCGGTCGACGGTGACGATCACGATGGCGCACGGCGTCTCCGCCATGATTCGCCGGGTGGCTTCCACGCCATCCATCACCGGCATGATCAGGTCCATCAGGATCATGTCCGGCGTCAATTCGGCGCAGCGCTGCACCGCTTCCAGGCCATTGCCGGCCACCCACACCACCTCGTGGGCGGGCTCGAAACTCAAGGCGCGGCGCAAGGCCTCCACGGCCAGGGGCATGTCATTGACGATCGCAATCCTCATGCCCGCGCACCTCCGATCAGCTCCACCACGGCGTCCAGCAACGCGTCATCGTGGAAACTGGCTTTGGCTAGATAATAGTCGGCGCCGGCGTCCAGTCCACGTCGCCGGTCTTCTTCGCGATCCTTGTACGACACCACCATCACCGGCAACGATTGCAGGCGACTGTCACGGCGCAGGAGTGTGACCAATTCAATACCGTCCATGCGAGGCATATCAATGTCAGTGATCAGCAGGTCGAAGTCTTCGGAGCGCAAGGCGTTCCAGCCGTCCATGCCATCGACCGCGACGGCCACTTCATAACCACGATTAAGCAGCAATTTGCGCTGCAACTCGCGCACCGTCAGCGAGTCATCCACCACCAGCACGCGTTTGCGTGGCGCTTCGCTGGTTTGCTGGCTGCGCCGGGCGATGCGTTCGAGGCGACCGGTGTTGAGCAGTTTGTCCACCGAACGGAGCATGTCTTCCACGTCGACGATCAGCACCACCGAGCCGTCGTCCAGCAGGGCGCCGGCGGAAATGTCCTGGACCTTGCCCAGGCGGTCGTCCAGCGGCAACACCACCAGCGTGCGCTCGCCGATGAACCGCTCCACCGCGATGCCATACACCGCATCGCGCTCGCGGATCACCACCACCTTCAGGGTGTCTTCGCTGTTCTGCCCGGCCGGGCGCTGCAACAGCTGGCTGGCGGCGACCAGGCCGACATGCCGACCTTCGTGCCAGAAATGCTGGCGGCCTTCCAGTTGCACGATGTCATCCGGCGCCAGGTCGCACATGCGCTCGATATGCGCCAGCGGGAAGGCATAGGCTTCTTCACCGACTTCCACCACCAGGCTGCGCACCACCGACAGGGTCAGCGGCACCTCCAGATGGAAGCGGCTGCCCTGCCCCGCCGTCTGCTCCAGCACCACCGCCCCGCGCAGTTGGCGGACCATATGCTGCACCGCATCCAGCCCGACACCGCGCCCGGACACCTCGGTGACCTTGTCACGCAGGCTGAACCCCGGCAGGAACAGGAAAGTCAGCAGTTCCTCTTCGCTCAGGCGCAGCGCGGTTTCCAGCGGCGACAGGTGCCGGTCGACGATGGTGCCGCGCAGACGCTCCAGGTCGACACCGTTACTGTCGTCGCTCAACTCCAGCACCAGCAGGCCGGCCTGATGGGACGCCCGCAGGCGGATCACGCCTTCCGCCGGCTTGCCGGCCAGCACCCGTTGTTCGGGCATTTCGATACCGTGGTCGACGGCATTGCGCAATAAATGAGTGAGCGGCGCTTCGAGCTTTTCCAGCACGTCGCGGTCGACCTGAGTCTTTTCGCCTTCGATTTCCAGGCGTACCTGTTTGCCCAGGCTGCGGCCCAGGTCGCGCACCATGCGCACCTGCCCGGCCAGCACATCGGCAAACGGGCGCATGCGGCACGCCAGCGCGGTGTCATAGAGCACTTGCGCACGCTGCCCGGCCTGCCAGCCGAACTCGTCGAGCTCGGCGGTTTTTTCCGCCAGCAGCGCCTGGGCTTCGCTGAGCAACCGCCGGGTATCGGCCAGGGCCTCCTGGGCTTCAAGACTCAACGCCTGGGTCTTGAGCTGGCCGTCCAGCGTATCCAGGGCACGCACGCTCTGGCTTTGAATACGCTTCAAGCGCTGGAGGCTGGCCAGGTAGGGTTTGAGCCGCTGGGTTTCCACCAGGGATTTGCTGGACAGGTCCAACAGGCTATTGAGGCGTTCGGCGGTCACCCGCAACACACGCTCGCCACCTTCAGTCATGCGCTTGCTCTGGCGTACCGGCTCAGCGGCAACCGGCGGCGCTGGTTCGGGCTCCGGCGGCAACCCTTCAACGAGCGGTGCAGGCGCAGGCTCCGGCGGCGCGACAGGCGGGGGTGACGGCGGTGGCGTGACCTTGACCGGCGCCTGGGTCGGATCGAGCAGGCGTTCCATCAACGCCACATACCCTTCGATATCCGCCGGGCCCACGTCATTGCCCGGCGTGGCGATGCGCATCAGCAGGTCGGTGCCCTGCAGCAACGCGTCGATATGTTCGGGCTGCAGATACAGACGACCTTCCTGGGCGCTGACCAGGCAATCCTCCATGACATGGGACACGCTGACCCCGGCGTCCACGCCGACAATCCGCGCCGCGCCCTTGAGCGAGTGGGCGGCGCGCATGCAGGCTTCCAGTTGGTCGGCCTGGGTCGGGTTGCGCTCAAGGGCCAACAGGCCCGCGCTCAAGACCTGGGTCTGCGCATCGGCTTCCAGGCTGAACAGTTCCAGCAGCGAGGCATCGCGCATCTGGTCGGGGGTCATGTGAGGCTCCGGGTCACGGCGGACAACAATTGCGCCTCATCCAGCCAACGCAGGCTTCGGCCTTTCCACTGCAACACACCCTGGGTGTAGCGCGCACTGGCCTGGGGGCCGGAAGCCGACGCCGCCTTCAAGGTGCGCTCATCGATGGCATGGATGCCGTCGACCTCATCCACCGGCACCACCACCGGGCCATCCTGCGCGGCGATGATCAGCATGCGCGGCATGATGCGTCCGCCGCCGGTGCCCTGGCTGGCGGCATCGAGCCCCAGCAGTTCCACCAGCGACAGGCACGCCACCAGCGCGCCACGCACATTGGCCACGCCGAGCAAGGCTCGGGAGCGCTGGTGCGGCAGGGAGTGAATCGGCTGCAACGGCGCGACTTCGACCAGGCAACGGGTGGCGATGCCCAGCCATTCCTCGCCCAGGCGGAACATCAGCAGCGAGCGGGTGACAATCTCCTCATCGGCCTCCACGGTGGCCTGGGGACGATGTTCATCCTGTTGCAAGGCATAGCGGTCCAGCAGGCGCGTGGCGGCTGCGGAATACACCGAGCAGTTGCGGCAGTGGATGTGGTCCACCAGCAACGGGCAGGATTTGTCGCCATGGATGCCGATGCGGTTCCAGCAATCGTCGATGGCTTGGGTATCGGCCAGGGTCAGGTCCAGGCCGGTGGTGTCGAGGGAGGCTGGGCTACTCATCGTTCAGGCTCACTGTCAGCTCGCTCGCTACGGGCGGCCCGCGCCTGCAGACGGCGCGCCCCCGCGCTGTCACCCTGGGACTCGAGCAGCGCGGCCAGGTGCATCAGGGCCTGCGGATGCTGGGGTTCCAGGTACAAGGCTTTCCGGTAAAAACCCTGGGCTTCCAGGGTGCTGCCGGCCACATCGCTGAGCAGCCCCAGCCAGTAGAACACCTGGGCGGCCGGCGGGTGGTTGTTCAGATACGCTTCACAGGCCGCACGAGCCTCGGTGCTGCGCCCTTCATTGGCAAGGGTCGCGATGCGGCCGAGCAAGTCCCCGGCCTCGGACGGCTGCGCCTTGGGCAGTGTGTCCTGGGGACGAACGCTGCTGAATGGCCGCGGCCGTGTCGCAATCGGCGCTGCGCTGCGCTGGGGAACGGGAACCGGCATCGGCGTAAACACCGGTTCCGGCCGTACAGGCTCGGCATGCCGGCTGAACGCAAACGACTGCGGCACACCGATCGAACGCATGCCATGGCGCCCCAACAGGCTACCTTCGGCCGGGCCGATGAACAGCACGCCGTCGACATGGGTCAAGTCCTTGAGCACCTCGAACACCTGTTTCTGGGTCGGCTGGTCGAAGTAGATCAGCAGGTTGCGGCAAAACACGAAGTCGTAAGCGGCCTCATTGGCCAGCAGGGCCGGGTCGAGCAGGTTGCCGACTTGCAGGCGCACCTGTTCACGCACCCGCTCGGCCAGGTGATAACCATCGGCGTGCTCGGTGAAGTGGCGCTCGCGAAACTCGGTGTCGGTACCCCGAAACGAATTGCGTCCATACACCCCGCGACGCGCGCGCTCCACCGACAACGGGCTGACGTCCATGCCCTGCACCTTGAATTGATGCGGGGCGAAACCGGCATCGAGCAGGGCCATGGCAATCGAATAGGGTTCTTCACCCGTGGAACAGGGCAGGCTCAGGATGCGCAGTGCGCGCATCTGCTTGATCTCGGCCAGGCGCGTCTTGGCCAGACGGGCCAGCGTCGCGAACGATTCGGGGTAACGGAAAAACCAGGTTTCGGGGACGATCACCGCCTCGATCAGGGCCTGCTGTTCATCGTGAGAGCTGTGCAAATGCTGCCAGTAGTCGTCCGCCGTACGCGCATTGAGCGCCTGAATGCGTTGGCGCACGGCACGTTCGATGATCGCTTCGCCCACCGACGCCACGTCCAGGCCGATACGCTCCTTGAGGAAGGCCGAAAAGCGCGGGTCGCTGCTCATAGGCTCAACTCGGCGGAAAACAACAAGGTGCGCACCTCGTCGGTAAGCAAATCGGCCACACCGATCCATTGCATCAAGCCTGCGGCGTCTTCGCGCACCGGGCCCAGGTACGGCGCCTGGCGATTGTCCAGGCCATAGGGCTGGAACTCGGCGGGATCGCAACGCAGGGTGTCGGTGGCCTGCTCCAGGATCAGGCCCAGCGGGCGCGCATCGATCCAGGGTTGCGGTTGATAGTTGACCAGCACCAGCCGCGTGCTGGTACGCACCTGGGCGGCGGCGCCGAAGGTCAGCGCACTGAGGTCGATCACCGGCACCAGCGCGCCACGGTGGGCAAAAATGCCCGCCACCCACAGGGGTGCATGGGCGATGGGTTTGAGCGGCAGGCGCGGCAATACCTCCGCCACTTCCGTGGCCTTGAGGGCATAGCGTTCGCTGCCGATGTGAAACACCAGGAACAGCACCTTTTTCGCTGCCGGGACGGCGCCGCGTTTAGCCGCGAGGTCGCTCATCAGACTTTGAAACGCGACACGCCGCTGCGCAGACCGACCGCCACCTGGCTCAGCTCATCGATGGCGAAGCTGGCCTGGCGCAGGGATTCGACGGTCTGGCTGCTGGCATCGCCCAGTTGCACCAGGGCGTGGTTGATCTGCTCGGCGCCGGTGGCCTGGGCCTGCATGCCTTCGTTGACCATCAACACCCGCGGCGCCAGCGCCTGTACCTGATGAATGATCTGCGACAGTTGCTCGCCCACTTGCTGCACTTCGAACATGCCCCGGCGCACTTCTTCGGAAAACTTGTCCATACCCATCACCCCCGCCGACACCGCCGACTGGATCTCGCGCACCATCTGCTCGATATCGTAAGTGGCCACCGCAGTCTGGTCGGCCAGGCGACGCACTTCGGTGGCCACCACGGCAAAACCACGCCCGTATTCGCCGGCCTTCTCGGCCTCGATGGCAGCGTTGAGGGACAACAGGTTGGTCTGGTCGGCCACCTTGACGATGGTCACCACCACCTGGTTGATGTTGCCGGCCTTCTCATTGAGGATCGCCAGCTTGGCGTTCACCAGGTCGGCGGCGCCCATCACCGAGTGCATGGTCTCTTCCATGCGTGCCAGGCCTTGCTGGCCGGAGCCGGCGGCGACCGATGCCTGATCGGCGGCGGTGGAGACTTCGGTCATGGTGCGGACCAAGTCCTTGGAAGTTGCGGCGATTTCCCGCGATGTGGCACCGATCTCGGTGGTCGTGGCAGCCGTTTCGGTCGCAGTGGCCTGTTGCTGCTTGGAGGTGGCGGCAATCTCGGTGACGGAGGTGGTCACCTGCACCGAAGAACGCTGGGCCTGGGATACCAGGGCCGTCAGCTCGGTCATCATGTCGTTGAAGCCGGTTTCCACCGCGCCGAATTCGTCCTTGCGCTCCAGGTTCAGGCGCTTGCTCAGGTCGCCATCGCGCATGGTTTCGAGGATATCGACGATACGCTGCATCGGCGACATGATCGCGCGCATCAGCAGCAAGCCACACAGGCCGGCGGCGAGGATCGCCACGGCCAATGACACGAACATGCTGATTTTCGCCGCCGATACCGCCTCATCAATGGCGTTGGTCGCACGGTCGGCGACGTTCTTGTTTTCGGTAATGATGTCGTTGAGCTTCATCCGGCCTGCGGTCCAGGTCGGCGTCAACTCTGTGTCGAACGCCTTGCGCGCGGCAGCCAGGTCACCGTTTTGCAGGCTGTCGAGCACGGTGGACAGGCTCTTGTTATAGGCCTGGTGCAGGGCTTCGAATTTGTCGAACTCGGACCGATCGTTGCTGCCGGAGATGGTTTTTTCGTAGTTGTCCATCTGCTGCAGGATGCGCGCTTCGAAGGATTTGAACTCGGTCTTGTCGGCCTCGCTCAGCTTCTTGTCTTCGCGCAGGCCCAGCAATTCAAGGGTTTGCAGGTAACTGTCGACCCAGGCGCTGCGGATCATCGAACTGAGGTACACCCCAGGCACCGCGTCGTCGCGCACCGCGACTTCGCTGCTTTCGATCTTCAGCAACCGTGAATAGGAGACCACAACCATTAACAGCATGATGGCGATAATGACCGCAAAGCTTGCCAAGATCCGTTGGCGCAAGGTCCAGTTCTTCACAGTGAGTCCTCGAAGGGCCGATCAAATGTCGGGCAGTATAGCTGAGCAGAAGCCCTCATTTATCAATGGGTTTTGATGTAGCACTCACAGAATGCAAAAAACTCGATGCGGGAGCGGGCTTGTGTGGGAGCGGGCTTGCTCGCGAATGCGGAGTGTCAGTCGCTGGATAGGCTGA
>NZ_JBSVVZ010000123.1:0-8748 GCF_054071875.1 Pseudomonas sp. SDO524_S393
AGTTGGTGGGTTTGTGGACTGACACGCCGCATTCGCGAGCAAGCCCGCTCCCACACAAGCCAGCCCCACATCTGGATGTGGGGTGTTATCAGTAGAACAACCGATACCCCACCTGCCCCACCGCTTCATTGATCAACTGTCCGCTCTGCCACACCGACTTGAACTCCGGCATCCAGCCGCCCAACGGGCGCGCGTTATCCACCCCCAGAAAACCCACGGGCGCCGGCACCACGGTGAAGCCCGCCTGTTCAAAGCTCCAGACCGAACGCGGCATGTGCCAGGCCTGGGTCACCACCACCACACGCTTGATGCCCTCTGGCAGCAGAATCTCGGCGCTCATCTGTGCGTTTTCCCAGGTGGTGCGGCTGCGCTCTTCCTTCCAGCGCACCGTCACGCCGAAGTCATCCTGCATCGACACTGCCATCAACTGCGCTTCGCTGGGCGGCGTGCCGTAATGCAGGCCGCCGGTGGTCAGCACCGGCAACCCCGACGCCTTGGCCAACCGCGCGGCATATCGTTGGCGTTCGAGCCCGATGCCGGTGGGCTGATCGCTGCCCCAGGCGGGATCACCGCGCTCACGTCCGGAGCCCAGTACCACAATGGCGTCGGCACGTTGGGCCAGCGTCGACCACGCTTCCCGCGCCAGGGGAGGCTCTGTTTCCAGCGCCCGTGCGCCCCACTCCACCACGACCGGCAGACTGATCAGCCAAAGCCCGCCAAAACCCAAGGCAAAGCAGCCAGCCGCCAGACGCGGGCGGCGACGGCGAAACCACCAGGCAAACGCCAGCAGCAGCAAGAAGATGCCGGGCGGCAATAACAGTTGTTTGATGAAATAACGAATAGGCATCGGGCATCTCCATGGATGCCCGAAGCCTAAGGTGGAACAGGGTTTAACGACAATCTTTAGCGTGGTCTGTGTAACAGCCACCTGACGCGACGATGCAGTTCAAGGGGGGCAATGAATCACTTGTACCGGACAGACCGGAGTTTTTCCGGGCCGCGACCGGCTGGCAAGTCCTTGAGCCACACCACCTTGGCAGAGTGCGGGGGCTCCTTGGCTGGCGGGGTTGCCATCCACGGAGGCGCGCTACGCCCGTTCATTTCCAGATAAGCCTTGATCAGCTCCAGTTCCGCGCGGCTCAAACCTCGCAGTTCCAGCTCCACAGGCCGCTCATCACGTAATCGACCTGCTGTATTTGCTGCATCCAATGCACGACCCAAGCGGTCGATCAGTCCCTGGTAGATTTCCGGTTTCGTTAACGTTCGCTGCGATTCAACCATCCCCTCACCTCATTGAAGAAAGACTTGCTCCCCAATAAACAGCGTAGCCCCCGCGGCTACGCCTGCCTTGCGCCGCGACAGACGGCCTTGCACGCGCAATCAGGGTTTCCCTCGATAGAGTGGGGTCATGTATGCTACGGCGCTTCCTGTAACTCCACTTCCCGCAGGGTTTGGGCACGGACGCGCCGCTTTCTGGTGTCGATCTGCCCCGACAGTGCACCGAAGAGGATTAGGCCACCCCTATTCAGTTCAAAAGTAGCCATGCACGAACAATATCAGCCCCGTGAAATAGAAAATGCCGCCCAAACCTTCTGGGACGCGCAGAAGTCCTTTGAAGTCAGTGAACAGCCAGGCAAGGAGACGTACTACTGCCTATCGATGTTCCCTTACCCCAGCGGCAAGCTACACATGGGGCACGTGCGCAACTACACCATCGGCGATGTGATTTCCCGCTATCAGCGCATGCTCGGCAAGAACGTCCTGCAACCCATGGGTTGGGACGCCTTCGGCATGCCGGCGGAAAACGCCGCGATGAAAAACAACGTAGCGCCCGCCAAGTGGACCTACGAGAACATCGCGTACATGAAGTCCCAACTGCGCAGCCTGGGCCTGGCGGTAGACTGGTCCCGTGAAGTGACCACCTGCAAGCCGGACTACTACCGCTGGGAACAATGGCTGTTCACCCGCCTGTTCGAAAAAGGCGTGATCTACCGCAAGAACGGCACCGTGAACTGGGACCCGATCGACCAGACCGTACTCGCCAACGAACAGGTGATCGACGGTCGCGGCTGGCGTTCCGGCGCGCTGATCGAAAAGCGCGAAATCCCGATGTACTACTTCAAGATCACCGCCTACGCGGATGAGCTCTTGTCGAGCCTCGACGATCTGCCGGGCTGGCCTGAACAGGTCAAGACCATGCAGCGCAACTGGATCGGCAAATCCAAGGGCATGGAAGTGCAGTTTCCATACAACGTCGATTCCATCGGCGAAGCCGGCGCACTGAAAGTCTTCACCACCCGCCCGGACACCCTGATGGGCGCGACCTACGTCGCCGTGGCCGCCGAACACCCGCTGGCCACCCAGGCCGCCCGGAACAACCCTGAGTTGCAGGCGTTCATCGCCGAATGCAAAGGCGGCAGCGTGGCTGAAGCCGACGTCGCCACCCAGGAGAAAAAAGGCCTGCCGACCGGCCTGTTCGTCGAACACCCGCTGACCGGCGAGAAGCTGCCGGTGTGGGTCGCCAACTACGTGCTGATGCATTACGGCGATGGCGCCGTAATGGCCGTGCCGGCCCACGACGAGCGCGACTTCGAATTCGCCAGCAAATACAACCTGCCGATCAAATCCGTGGTGCGCACCAGCTCGGGCGACACCAACCCCGCCCCATGGCAGGACGCCTACGGCGAGCACGGCGAGCTGATCAACTCCGGCGAATTCAACGGCCTCGACTTCCAGGGCGCGTTCGATGCCATCGAAGTGGCGCTGATCAAGAAAAACCTCGGTGCCTCCCGCACCCAGTTCCGCCTGCGCGACTGGGGCATCAGCCGCCAGCGCTACTGGGGTTGCCCGATCCCGATCATCCACTGCGAAAGCTGTGGCGACGTGCCGGTACCGGAAGACCAACTGCCGGTCGTGCTGCCGGAAGACGTGGTGCCGGACGGCGCCGGTTCGCCGTTGGCGCGCATGCCCGAGTTCTACGAGTGCAGTTGCCCGAAATGCGGCCAGCCTGCCAAGCGTGAAACCGACACCATGGACACCTTCGTCGAGTCCTCGTGGTACTACGCCCGCTACGCTTCGCCGCACTTCGAAGGCGGCCTGGTGGAAAAATCCGCGGCCGACCACTGGTTGCCGGTGGATCAGTACATCGGCGGTATCGAACACGCCATCCTGCACCTGCTCTACGCACGCTTCTTCCACAAGCTGATGCGCGACGAGGGCCTGGTGAGTTCCGACGAGCCGTTCAAGAACCTGCTGACCCAGGGCATGGTGGTTGCCGAGACTTACTATCGCCGCGAAGCCAATGGCGCCTACACCTGGTTCAACCCGGCGGATGTGGAACTGGAGCGCGACAGCAAGGCCAAGGTTATCAGCGCCAAGTTGATCGCCGACGGCCTGCCGGTGGAAATCGGTGGCACCGAGAAAATGGCCAAGTCGAAGAACAACGGCGTTGACCCGCAGTCGATGATCGATCAGTTCGGTGCCGACACGTGCCGCCTGTTCATGATGTTCGCTTCGCCGCCGGACATGAGCGCCGAATGGTCCGACTCCGGCGTCGAAGGCTCGCACCGCTTCCTCAAGCGCGTCTGGCGCCTGGCGCACGCCCATGTCAGCCAGGGCCTGCCCGGCAAGCTGGACGTGGCCGCCCTGAGCGACGAGCAGAAAGTCATTCGCCGCAGCACCCACCTGGCCATCAAGCAAGCCAGCCAGGACGTGGGCCAGCACCACAAGTTCAACACCGCCATCGCCCAGGTGATGACCCTGATGAACGTGCTGGAAAAAGCGCCGCAAGCGACCGAACAGGACCGCGCGCTGATCCACGAGGGCCTGGAGACGGTTACCCTGCTGCTGGCACCGATCACACCGCACATCAGCCACGAACTGTGGAGCCGTCTGGGCCACAGTGACGCAGTGATCGACGCCGGCTGGCCTGTGCAGGACGACAGCGCGCTGGTGCAGGACACGCTGCAACTGGTGATTCAGGTCAACGGCAAACTGCGTGGCCAGATCGACATGCCGGCCAGCGCCAGCCGTGAAGACGTCGAAGCGGCCGCACGCAGCAACGAAAACGTGCTGCGCTTTACCGAAGGCCTGACGATCCGCAAAGTGATCGTGGTGCCCGGAAAACTGGTCAACATCGTCGCTAGCTAATCGGATCGGGCAGGGGGCTCGAGCCCCCTGCCGAACAAAGCCTTCAGGGCCTCGACAAGGCCCACATGGTTTCAAGGGGAGCAACAAAATGATCAAACGCAATTTGCTGGTTATGGGCCTTGCCGTCATGCTGAGCGCTTGCGGCTTCCAGCTGCGCGGCACCGGCACCAACGACCTGACGCTCAAGGAACTGGACGTCAGCGCCCGTGATGCCTATGGCGATACCGTGGTGCAGTTGCGCCAGGTCCTGGAAAACAGTGGTGTTCACCTCTACAGCGGCGCGCCCTACAAGCTGATGCTGGTGAACGAAAAAGAAACCCAGCGCAACCTGAGCTACGCCAGCGCTGGCCGTTCTTACGACATTGAACTGAGCACCGAGCTGGCGTTCCAGATTCAGGGCCGAGACCACTTGCCACTGCTGGGCGACAAAGTCCAGGTGCAGAAAATCGTGACCCACGACGGCAACAACCTGGTGGGCTCGGACTCCGAGATCATCCAGGTACGCAAGGAAATGCGCCGCGAGCTGGTACAACGCATGGTCTTGCGTCTGCAGATGCTGACGCCCGAGAAGCTGGATGCCTTGCAACAAATGGCCGACAACAAGGCCAAGGCCGATGCCGATGCGCTGAAAGCGGCGCAGGAGTACGAAGACAACACGCCGAAACAGTCGCCTGTTGAAGTCCCTGTCGAGTAAGCCAGACGGGGCGCCCCCGGCGCCCCGTTCTTCCTGCCTATGAAACTCGCCCCCGCCCAACTCGCCAAACACCTGCAAGGTGGCCTTGCGCCTGTCTACATCGTCAGCGGTGATGACCCGCTGCTGTGCCAGGAGGCCGCTGACGCCGTCCGCACCGCTGCGCGCCAACAAGGTTTCGATGAGCGCCAGGTGTTCGCCGCCGACGCCAGTTTCGACTGGGGCACGCTGCTGCAGGCTGGCGCGAGCATGTCGCTGTTTGCCGAAAAACGCCTGCTGGAACTGCGCCTGCCCTCGGGCAAGCCTGGCGACAAGGGCGCGGCAGCCCTGATGGAATACTGCGCAAGGCCCGCCGAAGATACGGTACTGCTGATCAGCCTGCCCAAGCTCGACGGCAGTGCGCAGAAAACCAAATGGGGCAAGGCGTTGGTGGAAGGCCCGCACACCCAGTTCATCCAGATCTGGCCGGTCGACAGCAGTCAGTTGCCACAGTGGATTCGCCAGCGCCTTTCCCAATCGGGGCTGTCGGCCACCCAGGACGCGGTTGAACTGATTGCTGCGCGGGTTGAAGGCAACCTGCTGGCCGCCGCCCAGGAGATCGAAAAGCTCAAGCTGATGGCCGAAGACGGGCAGATCACCGTCGAGACCGTTCAGGGCGCGGTGGCCGACAGCGCGCGCTTCGATGTGTTCGGGCTGGTGGACGCCATTCTCAATGGCGAACCCGCCCACGCCCTGCGCATGCTCGAAGGCCTGCGCGGCGAAGGCGTGGAACCGCCGGTGATTCTCTGGGCGCTGGCCCGGGAACTGCGGGTATTGGCCAATATTGCCCTGCAATACAGTCAGGGCACGCCTTTGGACAAAGCTTTCAGCCAGGCCAAGCCACCGGTGTGGGACAAGCGCAAGCCGCTGATGAGCAAGGCGCTGCAACGGCATACTGCGCAACGCTGGGCGCAGCTGTTGCTGGAAGCCCAGCGCATCGATGCGCAGATCAAGGGCCAGGCGGCCGGTTCACCGTGGATGAGCCTGAGCCGTTTGTCGCTGTTGATGGCTGGCCAGCGCCTGGCACTCCCTGCCGAATAACACCCTCAAGAACACCGCATTCCCCTGTGGGAGCTGGCTTGCACATCAATCGTGCTCACTTCATAAATCGAAAGTACCTACACACCGGCGGGCTTTACAGCGCTGCAACTTAGGCAGATGATCTGCACCGTTTTATCCCCCAACGAGAGTACCGATCATGAGCAAAAAACCGTCCAAGCATGGCCCCAACAAGGCCAAGTCCATCGTCGCCCAGCCATTGTTCCGCAGCCGCCAGGAACGCCCCGGCAAGGGCAAAGGCAGCTACCGCCGCGAAGCCTTCCAGTCTGACAGCTGGGAGGCTTCTTACTTTCTGGCTGCCTGAAGGCAAGCGCCCCTCCGGCATGATAAGGTCTGCACCTGATTTGTAATTCCTGGACCTGTGCATGCCCTCTAGTCTTTCCCGTCGCTGGCACTTTCGCCAGTTGATCGCTGCCTCCAGCCTCATTCTGCTAGTCGCCTGCGCGGAAAAACCCACCGCCGCCGACGCCCAGCCCCTGCCGAAGCTCCAGACCGCACCGGTCGCCGCTCCCGCTGTCGTGGCCCCCTTGGCCGTGGACAACCTCGATATCCAGCCGACCCAGACCTTTGCCGAGTGGCAGGCCGCTTTCCGCGTCGAAGCCCTGAAGGCCGGCATCACAGCCGCCGTATTCGACAACGCCTTCGCCAATGTCACACCGGACATGGCCGTGATTCGCGCCGACCGCAGCCAGCCGGAGTTTTCCCGTCCGGTGTGGGAATACCTCGACGGCGCCCTGTCGGCAGTGCGTGTGCGTAATGGCCAGGCCTTGCTGATCAAGTACGCCGATATTCTGCAAAGTATCGAGCAACGTTACGGCGTGGATCGCCAGGCCCTGGTCTCGGTATGGGGCATGGAAAGCAACTTCGGCCAGTTCCAGGGCAATAATTCGGTGATCCGCTCCCTGGCGACCCTGGCCTATGAAGGCCGTCGCCCGGCATTCGCCCAGGCGCAATTGCTGGCCGCGTTGCAGATCATCCAGCACGGCGACATCCAGGCCGACCAGATGAAAGGCTCCTGGGCGGGCGCCATGGGCCAGACGCAGTTCATTCCGACCACCTACAACACCCATGCCGTGGACTTCGACGGCGATGGACGCCGCGATATCTGGAACAGCCCGGCCGACGCCCTCGCCTCCACCGCCCATTACCTGCAAAGTTCCGGCTGGCAGAAAGGCCAGCCATGGGGCTTCGAGGTGAAACAACTGCCGACGAACTTCGATTACGCCCTGGCCGATGGCGGCGTGCGCAAGACCGTTGCCGAATGGCTGAGACTGGGCATCCAGCTACCACCGGGCGCGACCTTGCCGCCAAATGTCGACCAACTGTCCGCCGCCCTGCTGCTGCCGGCCGGCTACCGGGGCCCCGCGTTCCTGGTGCTGGATAACTTCCGCGCGATCCTCAAATACAACAACTCGTCGTCCTACGCATTGGCGGTCGGCTTACTGTCGGAGCGCTTCGGCGGCGCCGGTGTGATTCGTGGCGACTGGCCAAAAGATGAGCTGCCGCTGAGCCGTTCCCAGCGCATCGATCTGCAGACGGCGCTCAGCGCCAATGGCTATGACGCGGGCAACCCGGATGGAATCATCGGCGCCAATACGCGCAAGGCGATTCGTGCGGCGCAGCAAGCGTTGGGCTGGCCGGCGGATGGCTATCCGACGGTGAAGCTGCTGGAGTCGTTGCAGAACCGGTAGATCGTTGCAAGGCGACTACCGCCATCGCAGGCAAGCCAGCTCCCACAGGAGAATGCGTTCCAAATGTGGGAGCTGGCTTGCCTGCGATGACTGCCTGACAGGCGACGACTCACTCAGGTCTTAAAGACCACATCCTGCTCCAGCACCAACCGCTGCGCCCCCGCATCCAGCCTCAGTTGCGCGCCCATCGGCAGTGTCAGGTTCGGATCGCAATGCCCACTGCGCCAGCCGGACAGTACCGGTATGCCCAGAGGGGCGAAGGTCTGCGTCAGCAGCCGCTCCAGCACCGCGCTATCCACACCTGCCACATCCCCGACCAGCACACCCGCCACCTGGGCCAGCTTGCCCGCCAGCCGTAAATGGGTGAGCAGGCGGTCGATACGGTAGATCGGCTCGTTGACGTCCTCGATCAGCAGGATGATGCCTTCGGCGTCAATTTCGTAAGGCGTGCCCATGACCGCTACAATCATCGACAGGTTGCCCCCCAGCAAACGCCCACGCGCAACGCCAGGTGTGATCGTGACCAACGGATGGTCCGCGGGGTGCTCAAGCACACTCCCAGCCCCCACCTGACCACACAGCAGGTTGAACAACGAAGTCTCGGTAGGCTGGCGCTTATCGCCCAACAGGTCGGCATTGAGCATTGGCCCGTGAAATGTCACGAAGCCGGCGTAACGGTTGATCGCCAGGTGCAACGTGGTGATGTCGCTGTAGCCTACGAATGGTTTGGGGTTGGCGCGCAACAGCGCGAAATCCAGGCTATCGAGCAGACGCGGTGTGCCATAACCGCCGCGCAGGCAGAAGATGGCATCGATATCGGGGTCGGCGAAGGCGGCGTGCAGGTCATCAAGACGGACTTGATCGCTGCCGGCGAGGTAGCCGTCGCGTTCATAAACACCGGGAAAGATACGAAGTTCGTAGCCGCGAGTACGCATCCACTGGCCAGCTTTCTCGACATCCAGTGCCGCAGGGCCGGCGGGGGCGATCAGGGCGATGGTGCCTTCAGAGCGCAAGGCAGGTACGGCAATGCTCATCCATGGACTCCCTATCTATAACGCAGAACGAACTGTGGGAGCTGGCTTGCCTGCGATACAGGCACCTCGGTGTATCTGGTGCACC
>NZ_JBSVVZ010000124.1:0-7942 GCF_054071875.1 Pseudomonas sp. SDO524_S393
GCGGTTTGCCTGATACACCGCTATCGCAGGCAAGCCAGCTCCCACAGTTGATCTCGGTTGTCTGGCAGGAATCAGTTCGCCAGACGCACGCCGCCGACGCTTCCGCTCAGTTCATACGCTGCCAACTCCGCCTGGTGCGCCGCGAGGATTTCCGGCAGCGAACCGCGCAGGTATTCCACCCAGGTCTTGATCTTCGCATCCAGGTATTGGCGCGAGGGGTAGATGGCGTACAGGTTCAGCTCCTGGGAACGGTAGGTCGGCATCACCCGCACCAGCGTGCCGTTGCGCAGGCCTTCGATGGCCGCATACACCGGCAACAGGCCGACGCCCATGCCGCTGGTGATCGCGGTTTTCATCGCATCGGCGGAGTTCACCAGGAACGGCGAGGTGTTGATGGCCACGCTTTCCTGGCCTTCAGGGCCGTTGAAGGTCCACTTGTCCAACTGGATCACCGGGCTGACCAAGCGCAGGCAGGCGTGGTTGAGCAAGTCCTGCGGGCGTTGCGCGCAGCCCTTGGCCTTGACGTAGTCCGGTGAGGCACAGGCGATGCTGTAGGTGATGCCCAGGCGCTGGGACACGAAACCCGAGTCCGGCAGTTCGCTGGCCAGCACGATGGACACATCGTAGCCCTCATCCAGCAGGTCGGGCACGCGGTTGGCCAGGGTCAGGTCGAAGGTCACGTCCGGGTGGGTACGGCGGTAGCGGGCGATGGCGTCGATAACGAAATGCTGGCCGATACCGGTCATGGTGTGCACTTTCAACTGCCCGGCGGGTCGGGCATGGGCGTCGCTGGCTTCGGCCTCGGCTTCTTCGACGTAGGCCAGGATCTGTTCGCAGCGCAGCAAATAGCGTTTGCCGGCTTCGGTCAGCGCGATGCGTCGGGTGGTACGGTTGAGCAGGCGGGTTTGCAGGTGGGCCTCGAGGTTGGAGACCGCGCGCGAGACGTTGGCGGTGGTGGTGTCCAGTTGCACGGCGGCGGCGGTGAAACTGCCGGCTTCGGCCACGCAACTGAAGGCGCGCATGTTTTGCAAAGTGTCCATGGAGTGTTCTCAGGGGAGATAACAAATTGTGACAGAAAGTTACGCCGTCCAGTGATCCCTACCAACGGATTATCGCCTGAACGGTAACAAAGATTCACAGGAATGCCAGCTTATCGTCCTCCCTGCCGCCACCTAGAATTGCGCCACCTTTCCCGCTCCACCTCTCAGGAATACGCGTGCCGTGCCGCTTCGCATCAGCAGAGAGCTAAAGACTCTCAGTGTTTTGGCCTTATTGTCAGCAATCAGCGGCTGCATCGGAACCGGAGGAATCGCCCCCCAAGGCCAGGCCCTCAGCGCCAATACCCTCGCCACCGACGAAGCGATCCAGAGCGCCGCCCGTGATGCCCGCTGGCCCACCGCGCAATGGTGGCAAGCCTACGGCGACCCGCAACTGAACCGCTGGGTCGAACTCGCCACGCAAAACAGCCCGAGCCTGGCCATGGCCGCCGCACGAGTACGTGAAGCGCAGGCCATGGCCGGGGTGGCGGAGTCCGCCGAGTCGTTGCAGATCAACGGCGAAACCAGTCTCAAGCGCCACAACTGGCCGAAGGATCAGTTCTACGGCCCCGGCGAGCTGAGCGGTGCCAACACCTGGGACAACAATGCGTCCCTGGGCCTGAGCTACGCGCTGGATCTGTGGGGCCGCGAAAGTAACACCACCGAGCGCGCCGTCGACCTGGCGCACATGAGCGTTGCCGAAGCGCGCCAGGCCCGGCTCGAACTGCAGAACAACGTGGTGCGCGCCTATATCCAGCTGTCGTTGCACTACGCCAATCGCGACATCGTTGCCGCGACCCTGGTCCAGCAACAGCAGATTCTGGACCTGGCCAACAAACGCCTGAACGCCGGGATCGGCACCCACTTCGACGTCAGCCAGGCCGAAACGCCGCTGCCGGAAACCCATCGCCAACTGGACGCCCTCGACGAAGCCATCGCCCTGAGTCGCAACCAGTTGGCGGCATTGGCCGGCAAAGGTCCGGGAGAGGGCGCGCAGTTGCAGCGCCCGACACTGGCCCTGGCCGCCCCCATAAAATTGCCGTCGAGCCTGCCCGCGCAATTGCTCGGCCAGCGCCCGGACGTGGTCGCCCGCCGCTGGCAGATCGCGGCCCAGGCCCGCGGCGTCGACGTAGCCCACGCCGGCTTCTACCCCAACGTCGACCTGGCGGGCAGCCTCGGCTACATGGCCACCGGCGGCGGCATGCTGGAGTTTCTGGCCGGCAGGAAATTCAACTACAACGTCGGCCCGGCGATCACCTTGCCGATCTTCGACGGTGGCCGCCTGCGCGCCGAGCTTGGCGAAGCCAGCGCGGGTTATGACATTGCCGTGGCCAAGTACAACCAGACTTTGATCAATGCGCTCAAGGGCATCAGCGACCAGTTGATCCGCCGCGAATCCATGGACAAGCAAGCCGCCTTCGCCGCGCAATCAGTGGCCTCGGCGCAGAAAACCTACGACATCGCGATGATCGCCTATCAGCGTGGCCTGACCGATTACCTCAACGTGCTCAACGCCCAGACCTTGCTGTTTCATCAGCAACAGATCGAGCAGCACGTACAAGCCGCGCGCCTGAGTGCCCATGCCGAACTGGTCACTGCCCTGGGCGGCGGCCTGGGTGCTGGCGACGATGTCCCGCGGCCTGCCAAGACCCTCCCGAGCAAGACCCCGGCGGCGCTGGCCGTGTTTGATCACTGAGCAGGTTTCGATGACTCGCTTGTCTGCACCGCTGCGCTGGCTGCACGCCCTTGAGTGGCGCCGCGGTTTTTTCGACTGGGCCCGCAGTGACGGCGTGACCTGGGTGTATATCTTCAAAGTGCTGATCGCCGCGTTTCTCACTCTGTGGCTGGCCATGCGCCTGGAGTTGCCGCAACCACGCACGGCGATGATCACCGTGTTTATCGTGATGCAACCCCAGAGCGGACAGGTGTTCGCCAAGAGCTTCTATCGCTTCCTCGGCACCCTGGCAGGGTCGACAGTGATGGTGTTGTTGATCGCCTTGTTTGCGCAGAACACCGAGCTGTTCCTCGGCGCGTTGGCGATCTGGGTGGGGCTCTGCACGGCTGGCGCCACGCGCAACCGCAACTTCCGCGCCTATGGTTTTGTGCTGGCAGGCTACACGGCGGCAATGGTCGGCTTGCCGGCGCTGGCCCATCCGGACGGTGCCTTTATGGCGGCGGTGTGGCGCGTGCTGGAAATTTCCCTGGGGATTCTGTGCGCCACGCTGGTCAGCGCCGCGATCCTGCCGCAAACCTCCAGCGCCGCGATGCGCAACGCGCTGTACCAGCGTTTTGGCGTGTTCGCGCTGTTCGTCACCGACGGACTGCGTGGCCGCAGTCAGCGCGAGGGTTTCGAGGCCAGCAACGTGCGCTTCATCGCTGAAGCCGTGGGCCTGGAAGGGCTGCGCAGCGTCACGGTGTTCGAAGACCCGCACATGCGTCGGCGCAATGGCCGGCTCAGCCGCTTGAACAGCGAATTCATGAGCATCACCACACGCTTCAATGCCTTGCACCAGTTGCTCGAACGCCTGCGAGCCGATGCGGCGGACCACGTCGTCGCCGCGATCAAGCCTGGCCTGCAGGACCTGGCCGAACGGCTCGATGGTTTCTCTGGGCGGGCCCTCACCAGTCCCGATGCTGCAAGGCTGGTGGCGCAGCTCACCACCTACAAAGACGGCCTGCCCGCCAAGGTCCGTGCCTTGCGCGCGACCTTCCAGGAAGGCGACCCCAGCGAAGCCGAGCAGTTGGATTTCCACACCGCTTACGAGCTGCTTTACCGCTTTGTCGACGACTTGCACAACTACGCGCAAACCCACGCATCACTGGCCGATCATAGCCACGAACGCGAGCGGTGGGACGAAACCTTTATCCCCAAGACCAACTGGCTGGCCTGCGCTGCGTCGGGCATTCGCGCGTCATTCATTCTTGTTGTGCTCGGCAGTTATTGGGTGGCCACGGCCTGGCCCAGCGGCGCTACCATGACCCTGATCGCCGCCGCGACTGTAGGGCTTTCCGCCGCCACGCCCAACCCGAAACGCATGGCCTTCCAGATGGCCTGCGGCACGTTGATCGGGGCGCTGGTGGGCTTTGTCGAAATGTTCTTCGTGTTCCCCTGGATCGATGGCTTCCCGCTGCTGTGTGTGATGCTTGCGCCGGTGATCATCTTCGGTGCGTTCCTGGCGTCGCGTCCGCAATACGCGGGCGTGGGCATCGGCTTGCTGATTTTTTTCAGCACCGGCTCGGTGCCTGACAACCTCACGGTCTACAACCCTTACACCTTCATCAATGACTACATCGCCATGGTCCTCGGCATGCTGGTATGCGCGGCGGCGGGAGCGATCATCCTGCCGCCGAACAGCCGCTGGCTGTGGCGCCGGTTGGAGCAGGACCTGCGTGAGCAGGTGGTGTATGCGATCAGCGGCAGGCTCAAGGGCCTGGCGTCAAGCTTCGAAAGCCGCACCCGCGACCTGTTGCACCAGGCTTATGGCCTGGCGGTCGGCCAGCCGCAGGTGCAACGCGACCTGCTGTGCTGGATGTTCGTGGTGCTGGAAGTCGGTCACGCAATCATCGAGTTGCGCAAGGAACAGGCGATGCTGCCGGTGCATCCGGCGTATGCAGAGTCCCAGCCGTGGCGCCAGGCGATCCGCGCGATGGGCCGCTCGCTGGTGCGGTTGTTCCTGCAACCCAGCGCGAGCAACCTGGAGCGCGGCCTGATTGCCGTGGACCACGCGATCAGCCGCGTACAGGCCACCGACGAACCCTTCGCCCCACACTTCGACACCTCGGCCCTGCGCCGGGTGAAGAGCTACCTGCACTTTATCCGCACCTCGTTGCTCGACCCGCAATCGCCACTGGCGGCCCTCAAAGGAGCCCCGCATGCCCCGTGAAATCGCCTTCCACGGCGTGTACATGCCGACCATGACCCTGATGTTTCTGATCGCAGCCGGGCTTGCCTGGGCGCTGGACCGTTGCCTGGCCGGGTACGACCTGTACCGTTTTTTCTGGCACCCGGCGCTGTTGCGCCTGAGCCTGTTCGTTTGTCTGTTCGGCGCGCTGGCGCTGACCGTCTACCGTTGAGAATGCCGCGATGAAAAAGTTTTTCAGCCTGCTCGCCACCTTGCTGGTCCTGGCGTTGGCGATCTGGATTGGCCGTACGCTGTGGGTGCACTACATGGATACCCCGTGGACCCGCGATGGCCGCGTGCGCGCCGACATCATCAACGTCGCCGCCGACGTCACCGGTGAGGTGGTGGACGTGCCGGTGCGCGATAACCAGTTGGTCAAGAAGGGCGACCTGCTGATGCAGATCGACCCCGAGCATTACCGCATCGCGGTCAAGCAAGCCCAGTCACTGGTGGCTTCACGCAAAGCCACCTGGGAAATGCGCAAGGTCAACGCCCATCGCCGTGCCGACCTCGACGCCCTGGTGATCTCCAGGGAAAACCGCGACGACGCCAGCAACATCGCCGACTCGGCCCTGGCCGATTACCAGCACGCGCTGGCGCAACTGGAAGCGGCTGAGTTGAACCTCAAGCGCACCCAAGTGGTGGCGGCGGTGGACGGTTATGTCACCAACCTGAATGTGCATCGCGGTGACTATGCCCGTATCGGCGAAGCCAAGATGGCCGTGGTGGATATGAACTCGTTCTGGGTGTATGGCTTCTTTGAAGAAACCAAGTTGCCCCATGTGAAGGTGGGCGATAAAGCGGACATGCAGCTGATGAGCGGCGAGACCTTGAAGGGCCATGTGGAAAGTATCTCGCGGGGCATCTACGACCGCGACAACCCCGAGAGCCGCGAGCTGGTGGCCGATGTGAACCCGACTTTCAACTGGGTGCGGTTGGCCCAGCGCGTACCGGTGCGGATTCGCATTGATGAAGTGCCGGAGGGCGTGTTGTTGGCGGCCGGTATCACCTGCACCGTTATCGTCAAGCCATCACAAAACTAGCGGGTGGGCACCGATTTGTGTGGGAGCTGGCTTGCTCGCGAATGCGGTCGATCAGTTGCATATGAGCTGACTGACACACCGCATTCGCGAGCAAGCCCGCTCCCACATTTGACCGCGTTATGCCTTGATGAAGGTCTCATGCAGATGGCGCCATAAAAGCGCACCGCTGGTCTGCTTCTCGAATACCACCGTGGCGCGGCGATCGGTCTGCGTGCCGCTGTCATCCACCTGATGCTCGCGGTAAGTCACCGTTGCACCGCGCGCGTGCAGGTCAATCCCGGCCATTTCACTCAAGGTGATCTTCAACCCCGGGCGCATGCCACCCAGGCGCGTGAACAGGGCATTGACCCCGGCTGCATTCACGCGCGTCCCGGTCGCAGGGGCAACCATGCTGAAGTCAGGGGAGAAGCGTGCGAGCAGGTTTTCCAATGTGCCTTGCGGCGCAACGCCGGCGAACCATTGCTCGATCTCGACGTGGGTCTGGATCACTTCTTCAAAAAAGTCGCTGTAGTCGATCATTACAAACTCCGTTCCAAGCCAAAGCGCTTCTTCAAGACGCGTTCCAATAAACCTTTGGGCAACAGCGCCGCCATCAGCGGCAACGCCCGGCTGCCATTGCCCGCGCGCAGCAGGCGTGGTGGGGTGGATTGTTGGACGGCCTTGAGCACCTCGGCGGCAAATACCGCTGCCGGGGTCGGTTTGTCCTGGGAGGCCTGGCTGCGTGCGCGGATGCCGTCGCGCAACGGCCACCAGGGTGATTGTTCGTTGATCAGCAATTCGGCCTGGGCGCCGGCGTTTTTCGCGAAGCTCGTGTTAATCGCGCCGGGCTGCACTTCCATGACCCGCACGCCAAACGGCGCCAGTTCCATGCGCAGCGCGTCGCTCAAGACGTGCACGGCGGCTTTCGAGGCGCAGTAGGCGCCGGCGAACGGCGTGACCAATACGCCGGAAACACTGCCGATATTCACCACCAGCCCTTTGCTGCGGCGCAGGGCGGGGAACAGCGCCTGGGTCACGCCGACGAGGGAAAATACATTGGTTTCGAATTGGCGCTGCATCGCCTCGGTGCCGCCGTCGAGCAACGGGCCCATGGCGCCGTAGCCGGCGTTGTTGATCAGCACGTCCAGTTCGTCGATGTGAGCGGCCAGGGTTTGCAGCGCGGCGCTGTCGTTCACATCCAGCAGCACGGCGTGGAAACCGGCGTCGTTGAGGGCGATCACATCCGCTTCGCGGCGGGCGCTGGTCAGCACGTGATAGCCGGCCGTCTTGAAGGCATCCGCGAGGGCGCGGCCAATGCCGCTGGAGCAGCCGGTGATAAGCACATTAGGCATGGATCAATCCTTTGTCAGTCCGAGAAACTGCCTTGCAGGTGTTCGGCACGAAATTCCAGGGTTTGCGGGCGATAACCGGGGCGCAGCGGGGGCGCGGGCAGGCAGTCATCCCAGGTAGCGCCGGCCTGCAGCTCGCCGGGGCCGCGGTAGCGCGGGGCGGCGTAGACATTGTCGGCGAGGTTGACCGTGTCGCCCGGCGCATAGGCGGCGACGCGCCAGCGCAGTTCGGTGAGAGGCACGTCGTTGCCGTTGTTCAGGGTCAGTTTCAGCGGGCGGTCGGCGGGGCAGTCTTCGGGGGCATAGCTGATGCGCAGTTCCAGGCGCGCCAGTTGAGAGGCTTCACGGTTATCCAGCCACACCACCCAGACCGCCACGAAGCCCAGGCCCACGGCGGCGGCCAGCGACACCGGCAATGCCCTGGCCGGGTAGCGCAGCAGCAGGATCAGCCAGGTGATGATCAGGAGAACGCCGAAGAACATGGAGGCCACCTCGAGTTGGGAACGAGCATCCTAACTCAAGCTTGGGTGGGATTGGTCAGCTTGAGATAAGTGTTGACTCGTCGGGCCCCATCGCAGGCAAGCCAGCTCCCACAGTTAACCGCATTCCAAAGGATGTACTCGGTCAACTGT
>NZ_JBSVVZ010000125.1:0-7883 GCF_054071875.1 Pseudomonas sp. SDO524_S393
GATACATGCTTGACTGATACACCGCCTTCGCGAGCAAGCCCGCTCCCACATTTGTTTTGTGGCGCTTTTAAAGATGGGTGCTGAGCCAGGAAATGCTCAGTGCCAGCCCCAGGCAGGCGAACCCGATGCGGTAGGCCAATCGGTGCGCCCGTTCGGTGCGTACATCCAGGAATAACATCGGCTGGTCGATGGCGCGATCTTCGCTTTGCGCGGTCAATTCGGCCATCGCACGCTGCTCTCGCAGGCGGGTAACAAACAGCAATGCGGCAGCCGGAAAGGCCACCGCCAAAGCAACAGCATTGATCAACAGTGCGGGCAGCGCCATCGCAAACCTCGGTGAATCAGTGTCTGGGTATCACTTCAGATACAAACCTGAACGATAGTGGCCTCATGCGCCAGAAATGCTCCCTCCCCCCTGTACGCTTAATGTATCGAGTAATTTACATCGTCACCTGAACGTCACCTTAACAAGCCACTCTGTTGCCCTTCGAACGCTCGGGAGCTTGTCATGCTGCATGCGCACAACCAGGATCAGCTGTATCGGGTCACTCAAAGTGACGAGCAGGAAGCGCTGATCGGCGGCCTCGCGTTCAACGTCCAGGACCGCCACTGGCTAGTGTACTGCGCCCTCGGCGGGCACCAGCATGCCGACCTGCCGGAAGCCGATCTGCTGACGGGTGTGAGCCTGCTGGACTTCTGTATCGACACGGCGGCATAAAACAGAAGGCGAAAAAAAACCGGACACCTCTCGGGGCCCGGTTTTTTGTGAAGCGCCGGTTATTGCGAGCTGAGCAACGAGCCGATGCTTGGGTCCTTGAACAGACGGGTCAGGGCGTCGCTCAACACGTCGCTGACCAGCTTGGTGTTGGTTTCCTGGTTCGGCGCCATGCCGAAGCGCTGATTCAGCGATGCACCATAACGACCACTGTAGCGACGGGTGCCGGCGGTGACGTCGGACTTGAAGGTCGCGCCGATGGAAGCCTCGGTGACATACAGGCCTTCTTTAGGCGATTGGTACTTCAGTTCGGCCAGGGTGATGGTCAACTGGGGCGCGCCAGGCGAATTGGCCGGAGTGAAACCCAGCAGACGCACGGCGGCTTCGGCCTGGGCTTGCAGCTTGGGCAGCACATCCTGAGCGTTGACCGACACCAGCGCGGTCTCCGGGTACAGACCGCCACGGGAGCCCAGCGTCGGCGACGGACGCCCGTCAACCACACGCACCGACACCGGCTGACCATGCCCCACCGGCGCCAGCTGCGTGGTGAGCTTCGGTTGCGGGCTGAGTTGTTGCGGGCTGTTGGCGCAGCCAACCAGGGTCAAGCTGGTCACAGTGATCAAACCGAACAACAGGCGTTGCAACATACTCATTTCTCCAGGACTGGGCGCAAACAGGCCAGCAGTATAACGGTGCACGCACGCCGCTCACCAGCCATCCTGAATGGCAGCTGAAGCCGCGTTGAAATTACAATTTTGCATAAATCCGTCATTTCCATGTCATGGCACACTGGCAATCTTCGAGCATGTAACGTAACAGGTACAAAGCCATGCGCCTCCTCAAATCGCTGTTCATGCCCAACGCGCGTCATCGCCACTATGCCTTGCTCGATGCACGGGGCCATTGCCTGGCGTTCAAGCAGTGCAGCCTGCCACCCGTCGGCGAAGGCTGGGTGGAAGTGGCGGAGACTCATCTGGGCTGGATGCACCGCCCGCTGCCGGCCAGTGCCCGGGTGAACTCGATGACGGTACATGGGCACCCACGCCACGCACTGGCATCCTGACCAAAGCCTTAATAAAAGTCATAAAACACGCCCATTTCCCTAGCGTTCTTCGCTACAATCTCCCCCCGATTATAAGGACGTCTCCTGATCGGGCCTCGCAGCATCGTCAATGCCTCGGCATTGACCCATGAATCGCCCACAGAGAGCCGCCCACACAGATCGAGTGAAGCTGGTGCGCTTGCTGTTTTTCCTGCCAACCGCCCACCTTTGCCGAATCTGCCGGAGCTGCCATTGCGCTCGGCCACTTGAGTTGTTTGCCCGTCTGCCGCGTGTTGGCATGGATCTCGGGCCAGGTGCCAGGCTGGGGCAGCCCTTTTTTGAGGTTCACGTCTTCAAAAGAGCGTGAAAAAACGGGTTTTCACAACTTCACAAGAGTGTGGCGAGCAAATGAATAGTTTGGCGTTTGTACAAGCACCATCAGCGTCTGGAACAGCCCAACCACACAGGACCGAGCACGCCTCAACAACCGGAGCTTGAGCCTGTCCGCTACGGATTGGTTGCACGAATCACGCGCTTTGACCATAAGTCGAATTGCCACAGGCGCCCATGAATGCGTTCATAGGCAAATTGGCCCGGCAGGAAGCGTGTGCTGAAGGTGCAAAGAATTGCGAATCGGACATGGCGATCCTGGCCATGGGTAACCCGGGGCAACACGTGAACCGCCCCGTCACTCCTGGCAGCCATGCCGTCAATTTGGTGCTGCAGATTTTGGAGACGCGTTAAATGGCGCATAACGAAGCAGTCGACGTAGTACTGGTAGGGGCCGGCATCATGAGTGCCACCCTGGCCGTACTGCTCAAAGAGCTCGACCCCGGCCTCAAGCTGGAAGTCGTTGAGCTGATGGATTCGGGTGCGGCGGAGAGTTCCAACCCGTGGAACAACGCCGGTACCGGCCATGCCGGGCTGTGTGAGCTGAACTACACCCCGCAGGCGGGCGATGGTTCCATCGACATCAAGAAAGCCGTGCACATCAACACCCAGTTCGAGGTGTCGAAGCAGTTCTGGGCGTACCTGACCAAAAAAGGCACCTTTGGCTCGTCCAAGTCCTTTATCAGCCCGGTACCGCACTTGAGCTTCGTGCAGGGCGAAAAAGGCGTGTCCTTCCTCAAGAAGCGCTTTGAAACCCTCAGTCAGCATCACGCGTTCTCGGATATGCACTACACCGAAGACCGCGCCGAAATGGCCGAGTGGATGCCGCTGATGATGCCGGGCCGCCCGCTTGACGAAAAGATCGCCGCCACCCGCGTGATGAACGGCACTGACGTCAACTTCGGCGCACTGACCAATCAACTGCTCAGCCACCTGACCAGTTCGGCCGATGCCCAGGTCAAGTACAGCAAGCGTGTCACTGGCCTCAAGCGCAACGGCGCGGGCTGGACCGTGAGCATCAAGGACGTCAACAGCGGCAACAGCCGCGAAGTGGACGCCAAGTTCGTATTCCTCGGCGCCGGTGGCGCGGCGCTGCCGCTGCTGCAAGCCTCGGGCATCGAAGAAAG
Organism: Pseudomonas sp. SDO524_S393; assembly: GCF_054071875.1. Classification (NCBI taxonomy): domain Bacteria; kingdom Pseudomonadati; phylum Pseudomonadota; class Gammaproteobacteria; order Pseudomonadales; family Pseudomonadaceae; genus Pseudomonas; species Pseudomonas sp. SDO524_S393. The sequence goes on from NZ_JBSVVZ010000125.1 coordinate 3,275, forward strand.
CAAAGGCTTCGGCGGCTTCCCGGTCAGCGGCCAGTGGCTGCGTTGCGACAACCCGGAAGTGGTCAAGCATCACCAGGCCAAGGTCTACAGCCAGGCCGCCGTGGGCTCGCCACCGATGTCCGTGCCGCACCTGGACACCCGTGTGGTCGATGGCAAGAAATCCCTGCTGTTCGGACCCTACGCCGGTTTCACCACCAAGTTCCTCAAGCACGGCTCGTTCCTCGACCTGCCGATGTCGATTCGCGCCGGCAACATCGGCCCGATGCTGGCCGTGGCCCGCGACAACATGGACCTGACCAAGTACCTGGTCAGCGAAGTGCGCCAGTCGATGGAGCAGCGCCTGGAATCCCTGCGCCGCTTCTACCCCGAAGCGAAAGCCGAAGACTGGCGCCTGGAAGTCGCTGGCCAACGGGTACAGATCATCAAGAAAGACCCGAAGAAAGGCGGCGTGCTGCAATTCGGCACCGAGCTGGTCGCGGCCAAGGATGGTTCGTTGGCAGCCCTGCTGGGCGCATCCCCAGGTGCTTCGGTAACGGTTTCGATCATGCTGGAGTTGATCGAGAAGTGCTTCCCGCAGAAAGCTGCCGGTGAGTGGGCGGCGAAGCTGCAGGAAATCTTCCCGGCGCGGGAAAAGGTCCTGGAGACCGATGCCGAGCTGTATCGCAAGATCAACGCGCAGAACAACATCAGCCTGGAACTGGTTGCACCTGCCGCCGAGACTGAAAGCTACGCTTGAGGTTATGACGCAGAGCGTCACTGGAGGCATTCCCACGCAGAGCGTGGGAACGAGCGCCCCGCTCTCGGAACGAGAACGGGGCGTTTTTTATGCCTTGGATAATCAGCCGCGAGCGTTTTCGATCAGTTCAATGTACTCGTCCGCGTTGCGCTGGTCCTTGATCAGGTCAACGAAGGTCTGGCCGCGCTCGTCCTTGCCGTCGAGGTCCAGGCCCGCTTCCTTGAAAAAACCCAGGAACCGCTCGAAATCGTCGATACGCAGGCCACGGTAGGCCTTGATCAGCTTATGCAGGGACGGTGAAGTCGCATCGACTGGCTCGAAATCCAGGAACAACTTGATCTGATCGTCACCGATCTCGTCGCCAATCACCTGTTTCTTATCTTTACGCATTACCGACTCCAGCCTGCAGACATTTACACGGGGCCTGAAGTCTACCTGTCGGACACCATTTTCGAAAACAACCAAACACGCCCGTGGGAGCTGGCTTGCCTGCGATTGCGGTGGGACAGTCAGCTCATCTGTCACCGACTCAACACTTTCGCAGGCAAGCCAGCTCCCACATTGACTGCATTTGCATGGCTGGATCTGTGCAGCTTGATTACTTGGCGCGCACGACGCCCGTATGCAGATCCGCCCAGATATGCCCATTGGCGTAACTGAGGAATTGCACATACACCGTTTCATTGCGCAGCAGATCGACGATCACACGGTACTGGGCGACCGGATAGGACAAGGTCAGGGTTTTACTGGCGTCGTCGTAGGCCGGTTTTTTCAGGCTTTTGCTTTCGGCGTCGAAATTGAGCACTACCTGGGCGATGGTCGCGCCTTTGTTCAGGGATTTGCCCTTGAGGCGCATCATCAGCGGCGACGTTACCGGGATCGGCTGCTGGCTGGACTGGCGCTGGTTGCCCACCACCACGGCATACTCGGTCACTTGCAGCAGTTGTTGCTGTTCCGGGGTCTCGGCGCGCAGGGTCATGTCGTCCGACGGCAGGAACTGGCTGTGCATCGGTGCGGGCGCGGCAAACAGGGGAAGACTGGCGGTGAGCGCCAGGGCGGCGCAGGTGCGTATCAACAGGCTCATGAAAGACTCCAGACGCAAGGGCAAGCACTCTAGCATGCCCACCCTGCACCGAAGCGGGTTACATGCCTTTGACGGCGTAGATGCCATTGGCGTTGCGCCAGTAGCCTTTGTAGTCCATGCCGTAACCGAAGATATAACGATCGACGCACGGCAAGCCGACGTAGTCAGCCTTGAGGTCAGGGCGGGCCTTGCGGTCATGGTCTTTGTCGATCAACACAGCGGTGTGCACTTTGCGCGCGCCAGCGTGTTTGCAGAAGTCGATGATCGCACCCAGGGTGTGACCTTCATCAAGGATGTCGTCGATGATCAGCACGTCGCGGTCGATGAACGAAACTTCCGGCTTGGCTTTCCAGAACAGGTCGCCGCCGCTGGTTTCATTGCGATAACGGGTCGCGTGCAGGTAGGAGGCTTCCAACGGGAATTGCAGGTGGGTCAGCAATTTGCCCGCGAAGATCAGCCCACCGTTCATTACGCAGAAAACTACCGGATTGGTGTCAGCCATTTCGCGAGTGATGTGCGCGCCAACCTGGGCGATCGCCTCTTCCACTTGCGCTTCGGTGTACAGGCAGTCAGCCTCGCGCATGATTTGACGGATATGCTCGAGATCAGCGGACATGGCGCTCTCCAAGGGGGTGCGGTGGCAAGAAAAGCGGGCGAAGGTACGCTTCTAGCGCGCTCCGGGCAAGCGTTAATGGACTAACGTACTAGATGTCTATAGGACAACACCCTCGGATAGATTAATCTAGGCCGGTTTTTTTGCCCGCCGCCGGAGCCTTTCCCATGCCCACTCGCGAGATCCGCCACCCGCTGATCCGACACAAACTCGGCCTTATGCGCCGTGCCGACATCAGCACGAAGAATTTCCGTGAGCTTGCTCAGGAAGTCGGAGCGTTGCTCACCTACGAAGCCACGAAAGATCTGCCCCTGGAAAACTACGAGATCCCCGGTTGGGCCGGTCCCGTCCAGGTGGAGAAAATCGCCGGCAAGAAAATCACTGTGGTGCCGATCCTGCGCGCCGGCATCGGCATGCTCGAAGGCGTGCTCAGCCTGATCCCGGGCGCCAAGGTCAGCGCCGTGGGCGTGGCCCGCAACGAAGAAACCCTGCAGGCCCATACCTACCTGGAAAAACTCGTGCCCGAAATCGACGAGCGCCTGGCCATGATCATCGATCCGATGCTGGCCACCGGCAGCTCGATGGTTGCCACGATCGACCTGCTGAAAAAAGCCGGCTGCAAGGATATCCGCGCCATGGTACTGGTCGCTGCCCCCGAAGGCATCGCCGCCGTCGAGAACGCCCATCCGGATGTGCAGATCTACACCGCATCCATTGATGAGCGCCTGAATGAACACGGCTACATCATCCCGGGCCTGGGCGATGCCGGGGACAAGATCTTCGGCACCAAGCAGAAGGACGCGTGAGCATGCAGGATGAATTCAACGACCCGCTTTGGCGCCAGATCCTGTCTGGCGCACAAATGCTCTTCGTAGCATTTGGCGCGCTGGTGTTGATGCCGTTGATCACAGGCCTCGATCCAAACGTCGCACTGTTTACCGCCGGGCTGGGCACGCTGTTGTTCCAGCTGGTGACGGGACGACAAGTGCCGGTGTTTTTGGCGTCGAGCTTTGCGTTCATCACACCGATCATTCTCGCAAAAGGCCAGTTCGGCTTGGCAGCGACCATGGGCGGGGTGATGGCGGCTGGTTTCGTGTACACCTTCCTGGGCCTGGCGGTGAAGATCAAGGGCACCGGTTTTATCGACCGGCTGCTGCCGCCCGTGGTGATCGGGCCGGTGGTGATCTCCATCGGCCTGGCCATGGCTCCGATTGCCGCCAATATGGCAATGGGCAAGGCCGGTGATGGCAGCGAGCTGATCCACTACCAGACCGCCATGCTGATTTCGATGCCGGCACTGCTGACCACGCTGGTCGTGGCCGTGTTCGGCAAAGGCATTTTCCGCCTGGTGCCGATCATTTCCGGCGTGCTGGTCGGTTTTGCCATGTCGTTCTACTTTGGCGTGGTCGATACGGCGAAGATCGCCGCCGCACCATGGCTCGCCCTGCCCCACTTCACCGCGCCGGAATTCAACTGGCAGGCGATTCTGTTCATCGTTCCGGTGGCCCTGGCCCCGGCAATCGAGCATATCGGCGGGGTGATCGCGGTCGGTAGCGTGACCGGTCGCGACTACCTGAAGAAGCCCGGCCTGCATCGCACCTTGCTGGGTGATGGCATCGCCACCACGGCAGCCGGTCTGTTTGGCGGCCCGCCGAACACCACCTACGCCGAAGTGACCGGTGCAGTGATGCTGACCAAGAACTACAACCCGAAGATCATGACCTGGGCCGCGATCTTTGCCATCAGCCTGGCCTTTATCGGCAAGTTCGGCGCTTTGCTGCAAAGCATTCCGGTACCGGTGATGGGCGGGATCCTGTGCCTGCTGTTCGGCTCGATTGCCGCGGTGGGCATGAACACGCTGATTCGTCACAAGATCGACCTGGGCGAGGCGCGCAATCTGGTGATTGTGTCGGTCACCCTGGTGTTCGGGATTGGCGGCGTGCTGGTCGGCACTGGCACCGGCCCGGACGATTTCGGCCTCAAGGGCATCGCCCTGTGCGCGGTGGTAGCGATTGGTTTGAACCTGTTGCTACCGGGCAATGATGGCTGGAAGAACAAGAAGTCGGATGAGCCGTTGATCTAACGGCCAATGCAAATCAGTGTGGTGGCTTGTGTGGGAGCGGGCTTGCTCGCGAAAGCGGAGTGTCAGTCGATAGATGCGTGACTGATATGCCGT
>NZ_JBSVVZ010000126.1:0-7233 GCF_054071875.1 Pseudomonas sp. SDO524_S393
GCGGCCTTCGCAGGCAAGCCAGCTCCCACACTTGGAATGCATTTCCCTGTGGGAGCTGGCTTGCCTGCGATGAGGCCGGTAGCAACCCCACAAATCCCGGGCAAAAAAAGCCCCGATCAAGCCGTGACAGGACCGGGGCAGAGCGCTTTGTGTGGGCCATGCATCCTGAGGGTGACCAAACCGTCAAGGGGCGTGCCTGGGTTCAGTGTGCCGGTTACCGCCGTCGGCAAATGGCCCGAAAACGACATGCCCATAGCCATCCGAGCCATCCCGGCATTCGGCCCTTGCCGACCACCCGCAGGCCTACCAGAATCCAGATCAGACCCCGCTCCCCTCACCAGGATAAACGTCATGATGCACGCGGATTTGATTGACCAGGATGACCTGCTGGGCCACCTGCGCTCGCTGGGTTTTGAAGTGTCCAGCGGCGCCACCGCCGAACAGGCTTGCGAGTGCGCGGTACGCGGCTTGAGCGAAGCACGCGCCAAGGCGCTCAAGGGCATGGTGGAACAGATGTACACCGGCCGTGCGACGATTTTGCCGGCGGTAAGGCAGGCGATCGACAAACAGTTGTTGCCGGCGTTGGTGCAGTTCAAGCAGAACTCTGGCGCCTGATAGACCGCTATCGCAGCGGTGCGACGACTCGACAAGCCAGCTCCCACATTTGAATGTATACACAGATCAAAATGTGGGAGCTGGCTTGCCTGCGATGAAGGCAGCTGGATCTAGAGCCGTACGCTCGCAAACGTCGACTCATTGCGCGCCTGGCTCAATGCCGACATCGGTCCCGACAACGGCGACAGCACCAGCGCCTGCGGAATTGGCATCATCGCTACCTGCTGGGTGGTGTTGGAGCCGACGCGCTCGTCACGCGGCGGAATGCCGAAGTATTCGCGGTAGCATTTGGAGAAGTGCGGCGTGGACACGAACCCGCACACCGACGCCACTTCGATGATCGACATCGGCGTTTGCTTGAGCAACTGCCGCGCACGGATCAGGCGCAGCTTGAGGTAGTAGCGCGACGGCGAACAGTGCAAGTATTTCTGGAACAACCGCTCCAGCTGACGCCGGGACACGGCGACGTACACCGCCAGCTCATCCAGGTCGATCGGCTCTTCCAGGTTGGCCTCCATCAACGCGACAATTTCCTGCAACTTCGGCTGGTTGGTGCCGAGCATGTGCTTGAGCGGCACACGCTGGTGGTCCTGCTCGTTGCGGATGCGCTCGTACACGAACATCTCGGAGATGGCGGCCGACAGCTCGCGACCGTGATCGCGGCTGATCAGGTGCAGCATCATGTCCAGCGGCGCGGTACCGCCGGAACTGGTGAAGCGGTTGCGGTCGAGGGTGAACAGGCGGGTGCTCATCGATACGCGCGGGAAGGCTTCCTGCATCGAAGCCAGGCATTCCCAGTGCACGCTGCAATCGAAGCCGTCCAGCAGGCCGGCGCAGGCCAGGGCCCAACTGCCGGTGCACACCGCGCCAAGACGGCGGGACTGGCGCGCCTGGCTTTGCAGCCACGACACGTGCTCGCGGGTAACGGTGCGCTGGATACCCACGCCGCCGCAGACGATCACGGTGTCGAGGGCCGGGGCTTTGTGCATGGAGGCGTCAGGGGTGATTTGCAGACCGTCGCTGGCCCACACCTGGTTTCCGTCGACACTCAGGGTCGTCCAGCGGTACAGCTCGCGACCGGACAACTGGTTGGCCATGCGCAGGGGTTCTACTGCGGACGCCAGGGAAATCAGCGTGAAATTGTCCAGCAGCAGAAAGCCGATGGATTGAGGCGCACGGTTCTGGGGTTGAGCCCCGGAGTTGAACGACGTCATCGCGATATCTCCTCACACAAAGCGGGTGATGGCCTCAGGCGAGGCTCTTGTTATTGCGCTCGTCTGCGACACAGAACGAGGCTTTGAATTGATAGAGCAAATGCCATGCCTAAAATTGAATGGCCGTCCAATAACTCCTAAAAACGACCTGATGACGCGTCTAAACAAGCCCGCGCCGGATGTATGGATATGGCCGAAAATGCGCGTAGGAACAAGCCGTCTCAACAGGTGTGAGCAGTTCGGTAGCACTTGTGGGAAGGCGCTTTGCGGGTGAGGGAAAAGTCTGTCACCGCTCGCACAGGGGATGGGTGTTCAGGCGGGGAATCGTTCGCAAGCTACTTATCTGTTTGCGACGCGCTAAAAGGTGGCGTTTTTGGATCCGGGTGTTCACTTTATGAGCAGTGCAGTCTGGACTATTGCTATCGCAGGCAAGCCAGCTCCCACAGTTTGATTTGTGAACACATTCAAATGTGGGAGCTGGCTTGCCTGCGATGCAGTCGACGCGGTCTCAGCACTCAACGGCACTCACCGCCAACCCACCCCGCGACGTTTCCTTGTATTTGTCATGCATGTCCGCGCCGGTATCGCGCATGGTACGGATCACCCGGTCCAGGGAGATGAAGTGCTGGCCGTCACCGCGCAAGGCCATTTGCGCGGCGTTGATCGCTTTCACCGCTGCAATCGCGTTGCGCTCGATGCACGGCACTTGCACCAGCCCGCCCACTGGGTCGCAGGTCAGGCCGAGGTTGTGTTCCAGGCCGATTTCCGCCGCGTTGCACAGTTGCTCCGGCGTGGCGCCGAGGACTTCGGCGAGCCCGGCGGCGGCCATGGCGCAGGCTGAGCCTACTTCCCCTTGGCAGCCGACTTCGGCACCGGAGATCGATGCGTTTTTCTTGCACAGAATGCCGACCGCCGCCGCACCGAGCAGGTAGTCGACCACGTTGGCTTCGGTGACGTCTTCGCTGAATTTCATAAAGTAGTGCAGCACCGCCGGGATGATCCCCGCCGCGCCGTTGGTGGGGGCCGTGACCATGCGTCCGCCGGCGGCGTTTTCTTCATTGACCGCCAGGGCGAACAGGTTGACCCACTCCATGGCGCTCAAGGTCGAGCCGATTACATTGGGCTTGTTCAGTTCCTGCAGGCTGCGGTGCAGCTTGGCGGCGCGGCGGCGTACATTCAGGCCGCCGGGCAGGATGCCTTCGTGTTTGAGGCCTTGTTCCACGCAATCCTGCATGGCGTGCCAGAGCTTCATCAGGCCGCTGCGGATTTCTTCTTCGGAGCGCCAGACCTTTTCATTCGCCAGCATCAACTCGGCGACGCGCAGGTTGTGGGTCTTGCACAGGTGCAACAGCTCCACCGCGCTGGAAAAGTCGTAGGGCAGTTCGGTGCGATCCATATCGGCCACGCCGCTTTGCGCCTGGGCTTCGTCCACCACAAAACCACCGCCCACCGAATAGTAGGTGTCGCGGTGCAGTTCACCCTGATCGCCGAACACCACCAGGGTCATGGCGTTGGGGTGGAACGGCAGGTTTTCGTCGAGCAGGCGCATGTCGCGCGCCCAGATAAAAGGTACCGGCAGGCGTCCGTCCAGCAACAAGGTGTCGGTTTCACGCAGGGTGTGAATACGCACACCGATCTGCGACGGGTCGATTGCGTCCGGCCACTCGCCCATCAGGCCCATGATGGTCGCCGTGTCGCTGCCATGGCCGATGCCGGTGGCGGACAGAGAGCCATAAAGCTGAACTTCGACGCGCCGCACTTGTTCCAACAGTTCACGTTCACGCAAGCCCTGGACGAACAACGCCGCGGCGCGCATGGGGCCGACGGTGTGAGAACTCGAAGGTCCGATGCCGATCTTGAACAGGTCGAAAACGCTGATAGCCATTGCCGTGGAACTCCTCGATAAGCACGGGCTACCTGCTACGCTGAATTCGCCCGAATGGCGGCATCATCAAGCTTTTGCCGCCCCTCACGGCGTCTCACACCGACGTGACCATGCTCACTAGCGTCGCTTGCGTACGATCACTTGTTTTGGCCGTTTTTAGCGGTGCAGAAGGGTAAAAACAGCAGTTTTACCCTCGGAAAAATCTGTAAGCGACGTCACCGACACTGGATACGACCATCCCTGTACTGGATACGACGCCCCCTGTAGGCGTCAGATTTTCACTGGTACATGATCAGTCACGACTCGTTTGCAAGGCACCGTGCCAGAGCTGTTGTCGCACGCTCCAACCGCAACACTTATAAAGCGCGGCGAATGCCGCCAGAAAAAACACAGGAGTCTAGCCCCATGAAAGGTTCACCCTCGTTGTTGTTGGCCGCCATGCTGAGTCTGCCAGTCCTGGCGCACGCTGCAGAACCGGCACAATGTCAGACCGTCAACTTCTCCGATGTCGGCTGGACCGACATCACCGTCACTACCGCGACCACCAGCGAAATTCTCAAGGGCCTGGGCTACAAGCCGCGCACCACGATGATTTCGGTACCGGTGACCTACAAGTCCCTGGCTGACGGCAAGAACATGGATATCTTCCTCGGCAACTGGATGCCGACCATGGAAAACGACATCAAGCAGTACCGTGATGCCGGCACCGTGGAAACCGTGCGCGCCAACCTGGAGAACGCCAAGTACACCCTGGCGGTCCCGGAAGCGCTGTACGAAAAAGGCCTGAAAGACTTCGCCGATATCGTCAAGTTCAAGGATGAGCTGGGCGGCAAGATCTACGGCATCGAGCCGGGCAACGACGGCAACCGCACCATCCAGACCCTCATCGACAAAGACGCCTTCGGCCTGAAAACCGCAGGCTTCAAAGTGGTCGAGTCCAGCGAAGCCGGGATGCTCTCGCAAGTGGAACGCGCTACCAAACGCGACCAGGCCATCGTGTTCCTCGGCTGGGAACCGCACCCGATGAACACCCGCTTCAAGATGAAGTACCTGACCGGGGGTGACGATTCGTTCGGCCCCAACTACGGCCAGGCCACCATCTACACCAATACCCGCAAGGGCTACACCCAGGAATGCAGCAACGTGGGCCAGTTGCTGAAAAACCTGGTGTTCACCCTGAACATGGAAAGCACCCTGATGGGTAAAGTCCTGGACGATAAACAAAAACCCGACGTTGCCGCCAAGGCCTGGCTCAAAGCCAACCCGCAAGTGCTCGACACCTGGCTGGCCGGTGTCACCACCGTCGACGGCAAACCCGGTCTGGAGGCCGTCAAAGCCTACCTCGCCAAATAACGCTGACCCCGGGACGGTGCGCTGTCCCGGGATGTTTTCCCTCTTCGCATGTGGACATTCACTACCATGCTGACTGAACAGAAAATCCCACTAGGCCAGTACATCGCTGCCTTCGTCGAATGGTTGACCCAACACGGGGCCAGCTATTTCGACGCAATTGCATCGACACTGGAAACGATGATCCACGGTGTGACGTTTGCGCTGACCTGGTTCAATCCGCTGGCATTGATCGGTCTGATTGCGCTGCTGGCTCACTTTATCCAACGTAAATGGGGACTGACTGTTTTTGTCATCGCCTCCTTCCTGCTGATCCTCAACCTCGGGTACTGGCAGGAAACCATGGAGACCCTGGCGCAAGTGCTGTTCGCCACCCTGGTCTGCGTGGTCATCGGTGTGCCGCTGGGCATTGTCGCCGCGCACAAACCGCTGTTCTACACCATGATGCGGCCGGTGCTCGATCTGATGCAGACCGTACCGACCTTCGTCTACCTCATCCCTACCCTGACCCTCTTCGGGCTGGGTGTGGTGCCCGGGCTGATTTCCACGGTGGTGTTCGCGATTGCCGCGCCGATCCGCCTGACCTACCTGGGTATCCGAGATGTACCGCAAGAGTTGATGGACGCCGGCAAGGCCTTTGGCTGCTCGCGCCGTCAGTTGCTCTCGCGCATTGAACTGCCCCACGCCATGCCGAGCATCGCTGCCGGTATTACCCAATGCATCATGCTGTCGTTGTCGATGGTGGTGATCGCGGCCCTGGTGGGCGCCGACGGCCTCGGCAAACCGGTGGTCAACGCGCTCAACACCGCCGACATTGCCCTGGGCTTTGAAGCCGGCCTGGCAATCGTATTGCTGGCCATCATGCTCGACCGCATCTGCAAACAACCCGACGCCAAAGTAGGGGGTGATGCATGAGCATTATCCGATTCGACAATGTCGACGTGATCTTCTCCAAAGACCCGCGCGAAGCGCTCAAGCTGCTGGACCAGGGCATGAGCCGTAACGAGATCCTGAAAAAGACCGGGCAGATCGTCGGCGTTGAAAAAGCCAGCCTGGACATCGAGAAAGGCGAAATCTGCGTGCTGATGGGCCTGTCGGGCTCCGGCAAGTCGAGCCTCTTGCGTTGCATCAACGGCCTCAACACGGTGAGTCGTGGCCACTTGTTCGTGGAGCACGAAGGTCGCCAGATCGACATCGCCTCCTGCACCGATGCGGAGCTCAAGATGATGCGCACCAAGCGCATCGCCATGGTGTTCCAGAAGTTCGCCCTGATGCCCTGGCTGACCGTGCGTGAAAACATCAGCTTCGGCCTGGAAATGCAGGGCCGTCCCGAAAAGGATCGGCGCAAGCTGGTGGATGAAAAACTCGAGCTGGTGGGCCTGACCCAATGGCGCAACAAGAAGCCGGATGAGCTCTCCGGCGGCATGCAGCAGCGCGTCGGCCTGGCCCGTGCGCTGGCAATGGACGCCGATATCCTGCTGATGGACGAACCCTTCTCCGCCCTCGACCCATTGATTCGCCAGGGCCTGCAGGACGAACTGCTGGAACTGCAACGCAAGCTGAGCAAGACCATTGTGTTCGTGAGCCACGACCTCGACGAGGCGCTGAAACTCGGCAGCCGTATCGCGATCATGAAAGACGGCAAGATCATCCAGTACAGCGTGCCGGAAGAGATCGTGCTGAACCCGGCGGATGACTATGTGCGCACCTTCGTCGCCCATACCAACCCGCTGAACGTGTTGTGCGGGCGCAGCCTGATGCGCACCCTGGACAACTGCAAGCGCGTGAATGGTTCGGTGTGCCTGGACCCGGGCGGCGACTCGTGGCTGGACCTGGCCGAAGGCAACACCATCCAGGGCGCCCGCCAGAATGGCGCGGTGATGAACCTGCAGAACTGGGCGCCGGGGCAACCCGTGGAAGGCCTGGGCCGTGTGCCGACCCTGGTGGACTCGAACATCGGCATGCGCGACGCGTTGCAGATCCGCTACCAGACCGGCAACAAGCTGGTGCTGCACGACAACAATCAGGTGGTGGGGATTTTGGGGGACAGCGAGCTCTACCATGCCCTGTTGGGCAAGAACCTGGGCTAAGGGAAGTACATAACCCCGCCTGAAGAAACTGGGTCAATGTGGGAGCTGGCTTGCCTGCGATAGCTGTAGTGGATTCACC
>NZ_JBSVVZ010000127.1:0-6970 GCF_054071875.1 Pseudomonas sp. SDO524_S393
GTCATTGTTGGCCGGCACGCCGCATTCGCGAGCAAGCCCGCTCCCACATTTGAATTGCATCAGACCTTAGAGTTTGGCTTTTACGGCAGCCAGCGCATCCTTGCCATCCACGGTCTTCACGCCGTCCAGCCATTTATCCAGCACCGCCGGGTTGGCCTTGATCCACGCCTTCGCCGCATCGGCATTGCTGACTTTGTTGTTGGCGACTTCGGCCATGATGCTGTTCTCCATCTCCTGGGTGAAACTCAGGTTGGTCAGCAGTTTTCCGACATTCGGACAGGCTTGTGCATAACCCTTGCGGGTCAAGGTATACACGCTGCCGGTGTCACCAAAATACTTCTCGCCACCTTTGAGGTAGTGCATTTTCAACTGCACGTTCATCGGGTGCGGGGTCCAGCCGAGGAAGGTCACGAATTTCTGCTTCTTAACGGCCCGCGACACCTCGGCGAGCATGGCCTGTTCGCTGGACTCGATCAGCTTCCACTGGCCGAGGTCGAAGTCGTTCTTCTTGATGATCTCCTGCAACGAGATATTGGCCGGTGCGCCGGAGCCGATGCCAAAGATCTTCTTGTCGAACTTGTCGGCAAATTTGTTCAGGTCGGCAAAGTCATGCACGCCGGCGTCCCACACGTAGTCGGGCACGGCGAGGGTGAACTCGGTGCCGTCGAGGTTTTTCGCCAGTTGCACCACATCGCCATTGGCCACGAACTTGTCATAGAAGCCCTGCTGCGCCGGCATCCAGTTACCGAGGAACACATCCACCTGGCCGTCCTTGAGCCCACCGAAGGTAATCGGCACCGCCAGGGTGTCGACCTTGGGTTTGTAGCCCATGCCCGTCAGCAGGAAACCGGTGATGGCATTGGTGGCGGCAATATCGCTCCACCCAGGATCAGCCATCTTCACCGTTTCACAACGGGTGTCCGCGTACACGCTTGTGCTGCTCAACGCCAGCATGCCCAACACTACCGCTAACTTTTGCATGGCCTTCCCTCTGTCTATTTATTGGTTTTGGCAGGGTTGTGGATAACGTGCCTTGCGCTCCAGGTCGTCGAGGTCGATATGGTTGCGCATGTATTGCTGACTGGCGTCCACCAGTGGCTGGTGATCCCAGCTCTTCAGCTTGCCTTGGGTCAGTGCGTCGAACACCAGACGGCGACGGCGTTGGCTGGCGAGCACCTGTTGGTGGATCGCCGGGATGTCCCATTTGGCCCGCGCTTCATTCAAGAACGCCTCGAACAGTGCCCGGTGTTCCGGTGACTGGCTGAGGTCCTCCCGCTCGTGCGGGTCGTTGTGCACATCGAACAGTAGACAGGGATCGTCCTCGCTGTAGATGAATTTGTAAGCGCCGCGACGAATCATCATCAGCGGGCTGATGGTGCCTTCGGCCATGTATTCGCCGAAAACTTCGTCATGCCCGCCCTGCCCTTGCAGGTGCGGCATCAGCGAACGGCCATCCAGCGGCAGGCGTGGGTCCAGCTCACCGCCGGCCAGTTCCACCAGGGTGGGCAGCAAATCGGCAGTGGACACGGCCTTGCTCACGCGACCCGCCGCAAACTGCCCCGGCGCGCTGACCAACAGCGGCACCCGCGCGGCCATTTCGAACCAGTGCATTTTGTACCAGAGGCCCCGCTCGCCGAGCATGTCCCCGTGGTCGCCGGAGAACACGATGATGGTGTCGTCGGCCAGGCCGGTGTCTTCCAGCGTTTGCAGCAGCTTGCCAACGTTGCTGTCGATGTAGCTGCACGCGCCAAAGTAGGCGCGGCGCGCATCGCGGATCTTGTCCACAGGCAGCGGCTTGTCCCACAAGTCGTAGACCTTGAGCAGACGCTGGGAGTGCGGGTCCAGATCACCTTGCGCGGGTGTGGCAGGCAAAGGGATGTCGGCGTCGTCGTACAGGTCCCAGAACGGCTTGGGAATGGTGTACGGGTCGTGGGGATGAGTCATCGACACCGTCAGGCAGAACGGCTGGTCGCCGTCTTCGCGAATATGGTCGAACAGGTACTGCTGGGCCTTGAACACCACCTCTTCGTCGAAGTCGAGCTGGTTGGTGCGTACGCATGGGCCGGCTTGCAGCACCGACGACATGTTGTGGTACCAACTGGGGCGCACGTCCGGCTCGTCCCAGTTCACGGCCCAGCCGTAGTCGGCGGGGTAGATGTCGCTGGTCAAACGCTCTTCATAGCCGTGCAACTGGTCGGGTCCGCAGAAATGCATCTTGCCTGACAGTGCGGTGCGGTAGCCGAGGCGACGCAAGTAGTGGGCATAAGTCGGCACATCGCCGGGGAAATCTGCCGCGTTGTCGTAGGCGCCGATCTTGCTCGGCAACTGGCCGCTCACCAGGGTGAAGCGCGACGGCGCGCACAGCGGGCTGTTGCAATAGGCGGCGTCGAACACTACGCCCTGTTCGGCGAGGCGGCTGAGATTCGGCAACTTGATGGGCGAAGAACCGTAGAACGGAAGCAACGGCGCGGCCATTTGATCGGCCATGATGAAAAGAATGTTCTTGCGCTTCATGGGTTATCGGCATTCCATAGGCGGTGTTTATGCGAATGAGCATGCAGCCCATGGAAAATGGGGTAAAGCCCATGAACAGCAATGTCTAGGATAAGCACAGCTTATGTTTGAAGCCCTCGGCGATCTCTCCCTCGATCTGTTGCGCGCGTTCGAAGCCGCAGCGCGCCACCGCAGCTTTACCGCGGCGGCGATGGAGTTGGGCACGACCCAGCCGGCGATCAGCCAGCAGATAAAACGGCTGGAAGAACAGTTGGCGATCCGTCTATTTGATCGGATCTATCGCGGCATCGAACTCACCGACGCCGGTGCCTTGCTGTTCGAGCATGTGCAAGGCGGTTTGCAGGGCATCAACCAGGGCCTGAGCCTGATCACTCGGCAGGACCAGCATGAAGTGCTGCAAGTGGCCACTGACTTCGCCTTTGCCGCGTATTGGCTGATGCCGCGCCTGCATCGCTTTCATGCGGCCAACCCGCAGGTGGATGTGAGCCTGGTGACCAGTGAACGCAACCACGCCACCCTGCGCAGTGATATCGACGTGGCGGTGTTGTTTGGCGATGGCCGTTTCAAGCAGGGTGACAGCCTGTGGTTGTTCAACGAAGAAGTGTTCCCGGTGTGCAGCCCGCAATGGCTGAAGGATCAGTCCAGGCCGTTGACTGTGCAGAATTTGCACGATTTCCCTTTGCTGCACTTGCGTCAGGAAAACAACAGCCAGTGGTTCGACTGGGCCGGCGTGTTTCGCGAGCTGGGCATCAGTGCTGCGCCAACGCCGGGGCAATTGCGCTTCGACAACTACACGCTGCTGGTCCAGGCGGCGATTGCCGGCCAGGGTGTGGCCATCGGCTGGCGTCACCTGGTGGATAACCTGCTGGAGCAGCAGTGGTTGTGTCGACCGATCAGCGAAACGGTGATCTCGCGCTTCGGTTATTACGTGGTCCAGCCCCAGCGCAAGCGCCGGGGGCAGTTGGTGGAGCGCTTTGTCGATTGGTTATTGGCGGAGCAGGCCAGCAGTGCGCAGTCGTTGACCGGGCTGGCCCTGCCATCGATTGCGGTCTAGGATTCGGCCCATGTCTGAGCCGGATTTCGCCATGCAACGTATCAAGGGTTACCACGCCCACATCTATTACGACGCCACCACCCTCGAACAGGCACGCGCCTTGTGTGAAGACGCCGCGCGGCTGTTCCCGCTGCGCATGGGCCGCATGCACGAACGGCCCGTGGGCCCGCATCCCGACTGGAGCTGCCAGCTGGCATTCGAGCCCGAATACATCGGCGTCGTGCTGCCCTGGTTGGCGCTGCATCGCAATGGGCTGGTGGTATTCCTGCATCCGGATACCGGTGATGACTTGAAGGACCACACCGACTACGCGATCTGGATGGGCGCGATGCGCGAGCTGGACCTGTCTATTTTTTAATCGACTAGCAAAAATTCCTACGACCTACCCGCTGAAAAATCGTGGCGGGGGTAGGATTAATCTTGTTTTGTTCCACTATATGGGATTGATATTTATATATTGAGATATGTTCGGCCGTAGGTTTATATTCGCCCATCTGCTTTTTTCAGCACCCACTCATTTCAGGTGAAGCGATGCAGGCGCAATTGATCGCGCTCGATTGGGGGACCAGCTCCCTTCGTGCTTACAAACTCGGCCCCGCAGGCGTAGTGCTGGAGCAACGCGCGCTGGCGTCCGGGATCATGCACTTGCCCAGTGAACCACGGGACATCGCAGGCGTGCGTTGCGACGATGGCTTCGAATTGGCGTTCGACGCGGCGTGTGGTGATTGGCTCGATGCACAGCCTGATCTTCCAGTGATCGCCTGCGGCATGGTCGGCAGTGCCCAGGGTTGGAGCGAGGCGGCTTACCGCGCCACCCCCGTGGACGTGGCGAGCCTTGGCCAGGCGTTGCATCGCGTGCACAGCCTGCGCGGCGTGGACGTACATATCGTGCCCGGCGTGATCGAGCAGGTTGGCCTGCCCAACGTCATGCGCGGCGAAGAAACCCAGGTATTGGGTGTGCTGCAAGGGCTTGGCGCCGAGGTGTTGATCGGCCTGCCGGGCAGTCATTCCAAGTGGGTCGAGGTGGTCGAAGGGCGTATCACTCACTTCGACACCTTCATGACCGGTGAGGTGTTTGCGGTACTCAGCAAGCACAGCATCCTGGGCCGCACCCAACAACCCAGCGAGCAGTTTCAGGCCGAAGCCTTTGACCGGGGCGTGCAGGTGGCGTTGTCGAGGGACGGCCAACGCGGCGTGCTGTCGACGCTGTTCAGCGCGCGCACCTTGGGGCTTACCGGCGAACTCGCCGCCGACCAGCAACCTGATTACCTCTCCGGCCTGCTGATCGGCCATGAACTGGCCGGCCTGCCGAATCGCGCCAAACAGCAGCCGATCGTCCTGGTCGGTGCTGCCCCACTCTGCGCCCGTTATCAACGCGCCCTCGCCCTTTGCGGCTTTGCCCAGGTCCGCCTGGCGCAGGAAGCCACCGAGCGCGGTCTTTGGCAGTTGGCCGTGGCGGCCGGGCTCACTCAACCTGTATTGGAGGCCTGACATGCTCAAGCAAGCACTCGCGCAAAACGGTTTGATCGCCATCCTGCGCGGCATTCGCCCGGACGAAGCCGAAGCGGTCGGCCAAGTGCTTTACCAGGCGGGGTTTCGCGTGATCGAAGTGCCGCTCAATTCCCCGGACCCCTACACCAGCATTCGCACCCTGCGTGACAGCCTGCCCGCCGATTGCCTGATCGGTGCCGGTACGGTGCTCACGCCGGAACAGGTCGAGCAGGTCAAGGCGGCCGGCGGCCAAGTGATCGTCATGCCCCACAGCGATGCCAAGATCCTGCGCGCGGCGAAGGCGGCCGGCCTGTACTTGTCGCCGGGCGTGGCCACTCCCACCGAAGCCTTTGCCGCACTGGCCGAAGGCGCCGACGTGCTGAAGCTGTTCCCTGCCGAGCAAATGGGCCCGGCGGTGATCAAGGCCTGGCTGGCAGTATTGCCGGTTGGCACCTTGCTGCTGCCGGTGGGCGGCATCACTCCGGACAACATGCAGGTGTTCGTCGACGCCGGCGCCAAGGGGTTCGGGTTGGGTTCCGGGTTGTTCAAGCCAGGTATGACGGTGGATCAGGTTGCGAGCCGCGCCCAGGCGTATGTCGCCGCCTGGAAATCCCTGAGCTGAGTCCACGTTTCGCGCCCACAGGCGCCGCATCGACAAGAGAGATAACAGATGAAAATCACCAAACTCACGACCTTTATCGTCCCCCCGCGCTGGTGCTTCCTCAAGGTCGAGACCGACCAGGGTGTGACCGGTTGGGGTGAGCCCGTCGTAGAAGGCCGCGCCCATACGGTGGCGGCGGCTGTTGAAGAACTGTCCGACTATCTGATCGGCAAAGACCCACGCAACATCGAAGACATCTGGACCGTGCTGTATCGCGGCGGCTTCTATCGGGGTGGCGCCGTGCACATGAGCGCCCTCGCCGGCATCGACCAGGCGCTGTGGGACATCAAGGGCAAGGCCCTTGGTGTGTCGGTCAGCGACCTGTTGGGCGGCCAGGTGCGCGACAAGATCCGCGTGTATTCGTGGATCGGCGGCGACCGCCCCGCCGACACTGCCCGCGCCGCCAAAGAGGCTGTGGCGCGTGGCTTTACCGCCGTGAAAATGAACGGCACCGAAGAGCTGCAGTTCGTCGACAGTTTCGAAAAAGTCGACCTGGCCCTGGCCAACGTCGCCGCCGTGCGCGATGCGGTCGGCCCCAACGTGGGCATCGGCGTCGACTTCCACGGTCGGGTGCACAAGCCCATGGCCAAGGTGCTGATGAAAGAGCTGGACCCGTACAAACTGATGTTCATCGAAGAGCCGGTGCTCAGCGAGAACTACGAAGCGCTCAAGGAACTGGCGCCGCTGACCAGCACGCCGATTGCCTTGGGCGAACGCCTGTTCTCGCGCTGGGACTTCAAGCGCGTACTCAGTGAAGGGTATGTCGACATCATCCAGCCGGATGCGTCCCACGCCGGCGGTATCACCGAAACCCGCAAGATCGCCAACATGGCCGAAGCCTACGACGTGGCCCTGGCCCTGCACTGCCCGCTGGGCCCGATTGCCCTGGCAGCGTGCCTGCAACTGGACGCGGCCTGCTACAACGCGTTCATCCAGGAACAAAGCCTGGGCATTCACTACAACGAGAGCAACGACCTGTTGGACTACGTGCGCGACCCGGGCGTGTTCGACTATGACCAGGGCTTCGTGAAGATCCCCAACGGGCCGGGCCTTGGCATCGAGATCAACGAAGAATACGTGACCGAACGCGCGGCCATCGGCCACCGCTGGCGCAATCCGATCTGGCGGCATGCCGACGGCAGCTTTGCCGAGTGGTGATTTCTCACTGACGAGATGCGGTTAAAACTGTGGGAGCTGGCTTGCCTGCGATAGCGGTGGGCCAGTCTGCACATCTGGCACTGATATACCGC
>NZ_JBSVVZ010000128.1:0-6839 GCF_054071875.1 Pseudomonas sp. SDO524_S393
AGTCACCGGATTTGCTGACTGATCCACTGCATTCGCGAGCAAGCCCGCTCCCACAAACGTCCGCGCCCGCTTTTTACTGGGCCAGGCTTGAGGTGCTCTGACCGACAGCGAGTCCGGCGCGGATGGCGGCCAGGGCCGCCTGGTAATACGCCTTGCCTTCCGGCGACTCGGCGAAGGTTGCGAATTCTTCCAACTCCGGGTCAGACAAATCCCGGTAGACATACAGCAGCGTGTTGCTCAGGTCCTTGTCGATCTGCTGCATCAGCCGCTCTCGCTGCCCATTCAACATGCCCTGGGCCTGGCCGCCGCCGAGCAGGCCGGGGATCATCTGGCTCAAGCTGTCTGCCGCTACACCGGCAATCGCCAGGCTGACTTCCGCACCGGCTTCACGGGCCGGCAGGGCTTGGGCGAGGTGGCCGATGATCAGGCTGCGGGTCGCATCGGCCTGCATTTTCGGCAGGCCCTGGGCGTTCTTCGCCAACTGGTCGCGGCGGGTGGCCAACAACTCGGCGGCGACGATCTTGCGGCCCAGCGGCGACTGGAAAAACGCCAGGGCCGGTTTGGGGTCTGCGAGGTTCTTGCGCAATTGCGCCTCGGCTCGCTGATCCACGGCCTGGGCGGCAAAGCGCTTATTGCTGTTGTCCACCAGCGCCTGGTAAACCGCCGGCGGCAGGCTGTTGCGATAGCGTTGCTGGGCAGCACTGAGGGCGTCATTGAAATGTGCACGTTGTTCGGCCCAGCCGGCGACCTTGTACAACTGGTCATGGCTGTCTGCCCAGGCGGGCAATACGCAGAACATCAGCAAGGAAAAAAACAAACGACGCATATGGACTCCTGTCAGTCGGCCACTATTGTCCGTGTCGGGCGTAGGATTTGTCGAGAAGTCCTATCAGTCACCTGACTAAAGTACCTTCAGACGCTCGGCGGCTCTGTCGGATTCACAGGCGTATGGATACTATGCGCGCCATGCACACATCCCTCGATTCCCCTCTGCTGCAACGCATCGTCGATGACCTGGCCGAAAAAGGCTGGTCGCAGCAGGACGACTTCCTGCCCCAGGCATTGACCCTGGCCTTGGCCGCTGAGTGCCGTAAACGTGCGGCGCAAGGCGAGCTGGCGCCGGCGGCGGTAGGGCGCGGGCTTGCGCAGGAAATCCGCGAGGGCGTGCGGGGTGACCATATCCAGTGGCTGGAGCCGGGTGAAACGGCCATCTGCGACACCTACATGGCGCTGATGGACGACGTGCGACAGGCGATGAATCGCGGTCTGTTCCTGGGCCTGGAAGACTTCGAAAGCCACTTCGCGATGTACCCGCCCGGTGCGTTCTACCGTAAACACGTGGACCGCTTTCGCGACGACGACCGCCGCATGGTGTCGGCGGTGATCTACTTGAACGACGCCTGGCAACCCGAGCACGGCGGACAGTTGCGCCTCTACCTCAAGGATGGCGTTGAGCACGATGTACTGCCCGTCGGGGCGAGCCTGGTAGTGTTCCTGTCGGGCGATGTGCCCCATGAAGTGCTGCCGGCCACGCGCGATCGCCTGTCCCTGACCGGCTGGTTTCGCCGGCGGGGCAACGAGCCGTTTTAAGCATGGAAAAGATTCTGGTCAGCCGCTGCCTGTTGGGGCACAAGGTGCGCTACGACGGGGGTGGCAGTGGCCCATTCGATCAGCTGGCGGTGTGGCAGGCCCAGGGACGGGTGGTTGCGATCTGCCCGGAAGTGGCGGGCGGCTTGCCTACGCCGCGTCCGCCTGCCGAGATTCCCGGTGGGCAGGGCGCGGAGGTCTGGGAGGGACGTGCCCAAGTGCTGACCGCCGAGGGCGAGGACTTCAGCGCGGCTTTCCTGGACGGCGCACGCCAGGCGCTGGCACTGGTGCAGCGTCACAACATCCGTATCGCCATTCTCAAGGCCAATAGCCCCTCGTGCGGCAACTTGCTGACTTACGACGGCACTTTCAGCGGCGTGAAAGTGAGGGGTGAGGGCGTCACGGCGGCGTTGCTCAAGCGTCATGGGGTGCAGGTGTTCAGTGAACTGGAATTGCCCGAGGCGTCAGTCGCTCTGACGCAGCTTTCGAAACCTGGGTAGGTCAAATCCGAAAAATCACTGTGCCTTGGTTGCCGGGGTCTCGCTCTCAAACCACTTGTGCGTCAACGCCCCCAATCGCCCATCCGCCTTCACCCGTTGCATTGCCTTGTCCAGGCTGGCTTTGAACGCCGGGTTGCCTTTCTGGAATGGAATCGCCAGTTCGGGTGTTTCCTTATAAGCCTCACTGAAATCGAACCGATCCCGCAGCTCGGCAGTCATAGCGATATGGTTGATGGCCACGTCGTACTTGCCGGTTTCCACGCCGGGCAGCAGGTCGCTGTCATCGGTGGTGACGAATGAGGGGCGTACGTCCATTTCCTTGGCCAGTTGTTCGCCCAGCTCCACTTCGAACCCGGTGAGTTTGTCGCCGTCCTTGAAGTTGAACGGCGGCGTGTTGGCTTCCAGGGCGATGCGCAGTTCACCACGGTCAAATACGTCATCGATGAGTTCGGCATGAGCCAGGGGGCTCAGAAGGGGGAGCAGCAGTAACAGGCCAGGCAGAAAGCGCATGGTCACTCCTAGAGAATTCGAATGTGCGAGGCGCCGTTCAGCATCGCTTTGCTATGGTGTTGAGAGCCTTGGACAGCAATTTGCCGCGAAGTTGTCATAACCCAACAGATTTCCTGGAAAAACTGGAGAAGCGAATGAAAGCCCTTTTGTCCCGAGCAACGATTGCCAGCCTGCTGCTGGGTGCTTCCATGTTGGCGACAGCCGCCGACGGTATTCCACGCAGCGCGCCCCCTGAAGGCGCCAAGGTCTTTATCGTTTCGCCAAAAGACGGCGCCACCGTCGACAAGACCTTCACTGTCAAATTCGGCATGGAGGGCCTGAAACTGGCCCCGGCCACTGACCAGACCCCAGGCACCGGCCACCATCACCTGCTGGTCGACCAGAAAGAACTGCCCGACGCCAGCGTGCCGATCCCGGCCACCGACACCGTGATCCACTACGGCAAGGCCCAGACCGAAACCGAACTGACCCTCACCCCAGGCAAGCACACGTTGCAATTGGTGGCTGGCGACAAGCTGCACATGCAGTTCAACCCCACCGTGGCCTCGAAAGTGATCACGGTTAACGTCAAGTAAGCTTTGTTCAGATGCAAAAAAGGGAGCTCTCAGGAGCTCCCTTTTTCGTGGTGCGGGTGAAACTTTAGAACAGCACGCGGCTACGGATTGTGCCGTTGATGTGCTGCAGCTTCTCTTGCGCCAGGTCCGAGTACTCGGCGTCGACGTCGATCACCACGTAGCCGACCTTCTCGTTGGTCTGCAGGAACTGACCGGAGATGTTGATGCCGTTTTCCGCGAAGACCTTGTTGATTTCGCTCATCACACCCGGGATGTTTTCGTGGATGTGCAGCAGGCGGTGCTTGCCAGGGTGAGCCGGCAGCGCCACTTCCGGGAAGTTGACCGACGACACCGAGGTACCGTTGTCGCTGTACTTGACCAGCTTCTCGGCCACTTCCAGACCAATGTTGGCCTGGGCTTCAGCGGTGGAACCGCCGATGTGCGGGGTCAGGATCACGTTGTCCAGGCCACGCAACGGGCTTTCGAAGATGTCGTCGTTGGAGCGAGGTTCTACCGGGAACACGTCGATGGCGGCGCCGATCAGGTGCTTGTCCTTGATCGCGTCGGCCAGGGCGTCCAGCTCGACCACGGTGCCGCGCGCGGCGTTGATCAGGATGCCGCCTTTCTTGATGGCGCGGATTTCCTTCTCGCCGATCATCCACTGGGTCTCAGCGGTTTCCGGAACGTGCAGGGTCACGATGTCGGACATGCCCAGCAGCTCGGTCAGGCTGGCCACTTGAGTGGCGTTGCCCAGCGGCAGCTTGGTCAGGGTGTCGTAGAAGAACACCTGCATGCCCAAGCCTTCGGCCAGGACCGACAACTGGGTGCCGATCGAGCCGTAACCGACGATACCCAGCTTCTTGCCCCGGATTTCGAAGGAGTTGGCCGCGCTCTTGATCCAGCCGCCACGGTGGCAGGACGCGTTTTTCTCAGGGATGCCGCGCAACAGCAGGATCGCCTCGGCCAGCACCAGCTCCGCCACGGAACGGGTGTTGGAGTACGGTGCGTTGAACACCGCGATGCCACGCTCGCGCGCTGCGTT
Organism: Pseudomonas sp. SDO524_S393; assembly: GCF_054071875.1. Classification (NCBI taxonomy): domain Bacteria; kingdom Pseudomonadati; phylum Pseudomonadota; class Gammaproteobacteria; order Pseudomonadales; family Pseudomonadaceae; genus Pseudomonas; species Pseudomonas sp. SDO524_S393. The sequence continues at coordinate 4,194 of NZ_JBSVVZ010000128.1, forward strand.
GAGGTCGACCTGGTTGGTGCCGATGCAGAAACAGCCGACAGCCACCAGTTTCTTGGCGTGGTCGAAGATCTCTTCGGTCAGCTGAGTGCGGGAGCGAATGCCGATAAAGTGCGCGTCGGCGATCTTTTCCTTTAGCTGGGCTTCCGGCAGAGAACTGGTGATGTACTCAATGCTGGTGTACCCGGCGGCTTTCAGAACGTCGACAGCCGATGGGTGGACGCCTTCCAGAAGAAGGAACTTGATCTTGCTCTTATCGAGAGAAGTCTTGCTCATCTGCGTAAACCTGTATCCCGGAGAAAATTGGCAGGGAATCGGATCACGTAAGCTGACCCGGACGGCAGGAAAGCCGTCACCGCAGAAACGCCTTTGGGCTCTATCCTGCGGGGGCGGTATGCTAGCATACGTGCCCCGCTAAACACTCATTCCTGCGACGTGAAGCGTTCTCAGGGTGACCATGAATTGTTCGAGAGTTCTGTCGATGACCCATCCTGCCCTGATTGATGAGCTAAAGACCCTGGTTGAGCCTGGCAAAGTGCTGACCGACGCAGACTCCCTGGAGGCTTACGGCAAGGATTGGACCAAACACTTCGCGCCAGCACCCACTGCTATCGTCTTCCCCAAGACCATCGAACAGGTGCAGGCCGTGGTCCGCTGGGCCAACGCCCACAAGGTGGCACTGGTGCCGTCGGGTGGCCGTACCGGTCTGTCGGCGGCGGCGGTGGCAGCCAATGGCGAGGTGGTGGTGTCGTTCGACTACATGAACCAGATCCTCGACCTGAACCTCACCGACCGCACCGCCGTATGCCAGCCGGGTGTGGTCACCAAGCAACTGCAGAACGCCGCCGAAGAACAGGGCCTGTACTACCCGGTGGACTTCGCATCGTCCGGTTCCAGCCAGATTGGCGGCAACATCGGCACCAATGCCGGCGGGATCAAGGTCATTCGCTACGGCATGACCCGCAATTGGGTGGCGGGCATGAAGGTGGTCACCGGCAAGGGCGATGTGCTGGAACTGAACCGCGACCTGATCAAGAACGCCACCGGCTACGACATGCGTCAGCTGTTCATCGGCGCCGAGGGCACCCTGGGTTTCGTGGTGGAAGCCACCATGCGCCTGGACCGTGCGCCGAAAAACCTCACCGCCATGGTGCTGGGCACCACTGATTTCGACTCGATCATGCCGGTGCTGCACGCATTCCAGAGCAAGCTGGACCTGACCGCTTTCGAGTTTTTTTCCGACAAGGCCCTGGCCAAGGTCCTCGGCCGTGGCGATGTGCCGGCGCCGTTCGAAACCGAATGCCCGTTCTACGCGCTGCTGGAATTCGAAGCCACCACCGAAGAAGTTGCCAACCATGCGCTGGAAACCTTCGAGCATTGCGTGGAGCAGGGCTGGGTGCTGGACGGCGTGATGAGCCAGAGCGAAACCCAGCTGCACAACCTGTGGAAGCTGCGTGAGTACATCTCCGAGACCATTTCCCACTGGACGCCGTACAAGAACGACATTTCGGTGACGGTGTCGAAAGTGCCGGCATTCCTGAGTGAAATCGATGCGATCGTCGGCGAACACTACCCGGACTTCGAAATCGTCTGGTTCGGCCACATCGGCGACGGCAACCTGCACCTGAACATCCTCAAGCCGGAAAACCTGAGCAAGGACGAGTTCTTCGCCAAGTGCGCCACCGTGAACAAGTGGGTGTTCGAAACCGTCGAGAAGTACAACGGTTCGATCTCTGCCGAACACGGCGTTGGCATGACCAAGCGCGATTACCTGACCTACAGCCGCTCGCCCGCTGAAATCGAATACATGAAGGCCGTCAAAGCCGTGTTCGACCCCAACGGGATCATGAACCCCGGCAAGATCTTCGCTGTTTAACCGCCCTTCAGGAGTCGTTCCATGAGCTATCAGCACAAGTATGTCGACGGCACCAACATCCACTTTCCGGTGGGCAAAGTGGTGTGCATCGGGCGTAACTACGCCGAACACGCCAAGGAGCTGGATAACCCGGTGCCGACCGAGCCGCTGCTGTTCATCAAGCCGGGCAGTTGCGTGGTGCCGCTGGAAGGTGGCTTCAGCATTCCCACCGAGCGCGGTTCGGTGCACTACGAAGCGGAAATTGCCGTGTTGATCGGCAAGCCCCTGTCGACCAAGCCCAGCCGTGAAGAAGTGCTGGACGCCATCTCCGGTTTCGCCCCGGCGCTGGACCTGACCCTGCGCGACAAGCAGGCCGAGTTGAAAGCCAAGGGCCTGCCGTGGGAAATCGCCAAGTCCTTCGATGGTGCTGCGGTGATTGCCCCCTTCGTGGTGGGCAGCACGTTCCCGGACGTGACCGATATCGGTATTCGCCTGACCATCAATGGCGAAGTGCGCCAGGACGGCAACAGCTCGCAGATGCTCAACCCGATCATCCCGATGATCCAGCACATGGCGGGCTGCTTCTCCTTGCAAGCCGGTGATGTGATCCTCACCGGCACCCCTGCTGGCGTGGGTCCGCTGAATGTGGGCGATGAGCTGGTGCTGGAGTTGTCGGATGTGAACCGCTTCGAAAGCAGCGTGCGCTAAAGCCTGCACATCACTTCAATGTGTGGCTTGTGTGGGAGCTGGCTTGCCTGCGATAGCGTCGCCTCGGTGTGACTGATACACCGAGT
>NZ_JBSVVZ010000129.1:0-5990 GCF_054071875.1 Pseudomonas sp. SDO524_S393
GTAAACGATGTCTCCGGTTTCAGATGTAAACGATGTGTCCGGTTCTACACCCGCGCTGGGCTGCGAAGCAGCCCTAATCCAGGCACCGCATTCTTCCTGTTGAAACGCGCCGGCAGGTTTTGGGGCGGCTTCGCCACCCAGCGCGGGGCAAGCCCGCTCACCACAAAAGCCTGTTCAGCACTTAACGCCGCGTCCACAGTGGGTTGTGTTCAAACCGTCAGAACGTCTGTCCCAGGTTCAGGTACACCGCTTTCTGATGCTCGGAGTTGACGCCGTAGCTGAAATTCAGCGGGCCCAGCGGTGTGTCGAACCCCAGGAAAATACTGGCGGCGTTGATGTAGCCGCTGTCGAATTCGTTATCGTTGTTCCACGCTCGGCCGCGTTCCAGCGAGGCGCCGAGATACAGCGGGAAATCCAGTGGCAGGTACGAACGAGGGGTGAGGCGGCGGTAGTACACCGCCCGCATCAGGCTGATGTTCTGCCCTGAAATCGCGTCCTGGCGAAAGCCCGACAACTGCCGTGCACCGCCCAGCAGAAAGCTGGAAATCACCACGTCCGAATCGTCCAGTGTGCGCCCGTAGCGCCCGCCGAGCACCAGTGTGTCGGGGCCGTGGCTCATGGCCTTGTCCAGCGTGAACTCCCATTGCCGGTAGCGCTGGTCCGAGCCCAGCCCCGGTTCGAATTCGCGGTAGGCCAGGCCGATGTCTTCACCGGTGTGGGGGAAGTACACGTTGTCCAGGGAGTCGAAGGAGTACTTCAGTTCATAGAAGCCTTCGCTGAAGCTCACGCTGGGCAGGTCGCGGTCGCCGATACGTACGTCCGCCTTGCCCCAGGCCTCGCCGACGCCGAAGCGGATTTCGCCGCTGTTGCCGATCTGTCGCCCCACGTTCAGGCCGAAACCGTAGCGTTCCAGGCGATATTCGGAGATGGGGTCGTTGTCCAGGATCAGCTCGACGTTCTGTGCCTGGGCGCTGATATAAGGCGCGACAAAGTAGCGTGAGCCGGTGTCCATCGGTTGATAGAACTCGCTGTACAGCTCTTGTCGATCACCGATCTGCACCCGCGTCAGCCACTCGGCGCCCAGGCGGTTGATGCCATTCATGCGGTAGCTGGCGCCGAGGTTGAATGCACTGTCGCCGCGCATGTCATCCGACAGATTCAGACCCAGGCGCAGGTAATCGGTACCGGCACGTTTGCCCCGTGCGCTGATGACCAGGGTGTTGTCCTGGCCCTTCTTGACCACGCGGTATTGCACTTGCTCGAAGTAATCCAGGCCGTACAAGGTGCCCATATCGGCCTGTAAGCGGCCAAGGTTCAGCGGCTCACCCAGGGGTTGGCGAATGTAGTAGCGGATCACGTCGTTGCTGACTTTCGAATCGTTTTCCACGTCGATGGCGGTGATTACCGGCGTGCGTTCACCCGGAGTGCGCGCGGCCACCAGTTGCGGGTCGATCGGTTCGGCGGGGCGCAGGTGAGCCAGTCGCGCATCGAGGGTGCGGGTCGCGCGGTAGCCGGCATCGATCATGTCTTTGGCGCGACCGAAGTCGGTCACGCCGTAGGCCGCGAGGGGCGGCTGGATCAACACGTCCTTGGGGTGCAAGGCCTTGAGTTGTTCTTCGGAGTTGCGCCGGGTCATCAGGGTGATCGACTGGTTGAGCACATCCACCACGGTCGCCAGTTGCTTGCGCGAGCGCAGCGGGGTGCCGATATCCACCACGATGGCGATATCGACGCCCATCTCCCGCGCCACGTCCAGCGGAATGTTATCGGTCATGCCGCCGTCCACCAGCAGGCGCCCGTCGATTTCCACTGGCGCGAACACCGCCGGGATCGACATGCTCGCGCGGATGACCTGGGGCAGGTGGCCCTTGCGGAACACCACTTTCTCGCCGGTGGTGATGTCCGTCGCCACGGCGCGGAAGGGGATCGGCAGCTTGTCGAAATTGCGTGTGTTACTGCTGTGGGCAAACATGCTTTCGAGCAACAAGGCGAGGTTCTGGCCCTGGATCACGCCCAGGGGCAGGCCCAGGCTGCCGTCGTCGCGAAAGCTGAGTTTCTGTTTGACCAGGAAATCCCGGTCATCCTGCTTGCGCCGAAAGGGCACGTCTTCCCGGGGCGGTGCATCGGACAGTGCCTGTTGCCAGTCAATATTGAGCGCGAGCTTTTCCAGTTCATCGATCTTGTAACCCGAGGCGTACAGCCCACCAATCACCGCACCCATGCTGGTGCCGGCAATCGCGTCGATCTGGATGCCCTGTTCTTCCAGGGCCTTGAGCACACCGATATGCGTCAGGCCACGGGCGGCACCGCCTGACAGCACCAGGCCGATTTTCGGACGTGGGCTTTCAACGGCGTCGGCAATCAGGGGGAACAGGCACAGCACAAGGCAGGACAACAGGCGGCGCATCATCAATCTCGAGGCTTGGCGATAAGGCCGGTATTATAGCCAGCCGATCCTCCGAGCCCGTTATGCCAGGAACCTGTCAAATTATGTCCGCGAGCAAACCCGAGATTGTCATCACCTATTGCACCCAGTGTCAGTGGCTGTTGCGCGCGGCGTGGCTGGCCCAGGAGCTGCTGAGTACGTTCGCCGACGACCTGGGCAAAGTGTCGCTCGAGCCGGCGACCGGCGGGACGTTCCGTATCACCTGCGATGGTGTGCAGATTTGGGAGCGCAAGGCGGATGAGGGCTTCCCCGAAGCCAAGGTGCTCAAGCAGCGCGTACGTGACCAGATCGACCCGCAGCGCGACCTGGGGCATAACGACCGCACACGCTGAAGGTCACCACCGGTGAGCGATGGTGACCTTCATACCGTTATTTGGTGGCGAGCTTTTGCTTGATGAACCCCACGACCCATGTCAGCACCAACCCGCCGACACCACCGCCGACGATATTGCTGCCCACTGCCGCGACATCCAGTGCTTCGCCGCCGGATGTACCGGTGAACTGGGCCAGCACCTGGCCCAGTACCAGGCCGCCGACACCGCCGAGCATGGTATTGAGCCCGGTCCCCAGGCTTTGTTTGGTCATGCCCGCCAGGTTACCGCCGACGGCTCCGCTGATGATCTGCACCAGCAAGCTGATAAGTGTTTCCATGATGAAGCTCCTGCATAGCGTTTAGGGAGTGACCACTCGCTTGCAGCAACTTCAAGGGACATGGCTGGCGTCGAGCGGCCTTATCCGTTGAACGACGACAGACTGTTGCGGATGCGCAGAGTATAGATCAGGCCGTCGCGGCGGGCTGTTTGGCCTGGCTGGCACCCCCCATCAGGCCGGACAGCACGATGGCGATGATGATCAGCACGCCCCCCAACAGCATGCGCAGGGTCGGCGTTTCGGCGAACAGCAGCCACGCCACGGTGATGCCGTAGAGCGGCTCCATGGCAAACACCACCGAGGCGGTGCGTGCCTTGATCACCGCCAGGCTGGCGACGAACAGACTGTGGGCGAGCCCGGTGCAGAACACGCCGAGCAGACCGATCCACAACCAGTCCAGTGCGCGCACGCTCGCCAGTCCCGGCGCCGCGAACGGCAACAGGCAGGCAGCCACCACGAGGTTCTGGCACAAGGCGGCCTGGACCGCCGGGATACGCCCGGAGCTGGCGCGGTTGTTCAGTGACAACAGGGAAAACAGCAGCCCCGACGCGATCCCCCACAACAAGCCGCCGGTGGCCTCGCTGGCCAGGTTGAAGTCCGGGGTGACGAGCACCAGGCCCACGCTGACCAACGCCACCAGCACCACTTCATTGGCGCGGATTCGCTCACGGAAAATCAGCCCTTCGAGCATCACGGTGAAAGCAGGGAAGGCGGTGAACCCCAGGGTCGCAACCGCCACCCCGGCGACTTTGACCGCAACGAAGAAGGTCACCCAGTGAGCCGCCAGCAACACGCCGCTGATCAACAGGCGGCGCCAGTCGCGCGCCTGCAGTTTTTTCCAGGTGTTGTTGCGGGCCAAGCGCGCGAACAGCGCAAGGGCGGCCACGGCAAATACGGCACGCCCAAATACGATGATCGTAGGCGACGCGGCCGCCAGCTTGCCGAATACGCCGGTAAGGCCAAACATCAATGCGCCGATATGCAGGGCGCCCAGGGCTGAACGGGGAGTCATTGCGATCCTTGAACCAACGGGGGTGACAGCGTCGCAGTCTAGAGGGTGTCAGGCCCCGGCGTCTGTCGCCCGCCTCGCGATTTTTATCGCAGGACTCTTCCTACGATACCCGGCGCAGCGCACCCGGGGAGGCGCCAAATTCGCGCAACATGGCTGCGGCAAAGGCACTTTGGGAGTTGTAACCGACACGCTCGGCGATTTCGCCGATGGGCAGCGGGGTTTCTCGAAGCAGTTTAAGCGCCATGTTCAGGCGACGGCTGCGCAGGTAGTCCATGGGCGTCTGTCCGCACTCCGCCATGAACCGTGCATGCAGACGCGCGACGGAAAGGCCGGCGATTTTTGCCAGGTCCGCCACTTGCAGCGGATGTGCCAGGTGTCGCTCGATATGTGCATTGAAGGCTGCGTAGGGCAGGCGTCGTCCCGGTTCGGGCCGGGCCAGGGGATGATTGAGGCTGGCAAGCAACAGCACGGCGCCTTGCTGCACAATCAGCGGGTCATCCACCGGGCTGTGCGCCAGCCATTGCACCAATTGGCTCTGCCGGGCATCCAGGGCCAGGCGTGCGGGTCGGTCGAGCAGGCGGCGGCTGGCATCGGCGTGCTCGCCCAGCGATTGCAGCACCCAGTGTTCCGTGGGCACGTCCAGGACCAGGCAGCGGCTGCCATCGCGGCTGCCACAGGCGTGGTGGGCGGAGAAGGGCAGCACCATCACGCTGCTTTCATGCACCTGGCTGCCGCGCCCATCGACTTCCAGGTCCAGATGCCCGGACAGCCCGAACACCAACTGTGCATGGTCATGGCTGTGGGCGAGGGGCGCTTCGATGTAGTGGCGTAGCGTGAGGGACGGTCTCATCGCGGTCTCCGGGGCTGCAAGCCGGCAGTCTACAACGCTTCGCGCTCATTGAGCGCTGTCATCAGACTGACGCACCGTTGTCATGGACTATTAATCGCCATGGCGCAAGCTCGCGAAAACACCGTCGAGGGATGCCCATGACCAGTGCCGAGTTCGCCAAGCCCAGCCGCAAGCAACGGGTTCGTACCCTGTGGATTTCCGATGTGCACCTGGGCACCCGGGATTGCCAGGCCGAACACCTGTCGCAGTTTCTCAAGGGCTATCACGCCGACAAGGTGTACCTGGTCGGCGACATCATCGACGGCTGGAAAATGCGCGGCGGCATGTACTGGCCCCAGGCTCACACCAATGTGATCCGCCGGTTGCTGACCATGGCCAAGCGCGGCACCGAGGTGATCTACGTCACCGGCAACCATGACGAGTTCCTGCGTCGCTATTCCAAGCTGATCCTGGGCAACATCCAGTTGGTGGACGAAGCGGTGCACGTGACCGCCGACGGTCGCCATCTGTTGGTGATCCATGGTGATCAATTCGACGTGATCACCCGCTATCACCGCTGGCTGGCATTCCTCGGCGACTCGGCCTACGAATTCACCCTCACCTTGAACCGCTGGCTGAACCACTGGCGCGCGCGGTATGGCTACGGCTATTGGTCGCTGTCGGCATACCTGAAGCACAAGGTGAAAACCGCCGTGAGCTTTATCAGCGATTTCGAAGAAGCCATCGCCCACGAAGTCACTCGGCGCGAACTGCATGGTGTGGTATGCGGGCACATCCACCATGCCGAGATTCGCAAGGTGGGCGAGGTGGACTACCTCAACTGCGGGGATTGGGTGGAATCGTGCACGGCGTTGATCGAACATTGGGATGGCAGCATCGAGTTGTACCGGTTGGCCGATGCGCAGGCCAAAGAAGCCTTGCTGAAAGCCGAGATGATTGCAGGCTAGAGCCGGGCTCGGTCGAAAGTGTGGGAGCGGGCTTGCTCGCGAATGCGGTAGGTCAATCACCTGATGTGTCGGATGACACACCGC
>NZ_JBSVVZ010000130.1:0-5793 GCF_054071875.1 Pseudomonas sp. SDO524_S393
CTGAGTTCGGGATGGGATCAGGTGGTTCCAATGCTCTATGGTCGTCAAGAAATTCTGTGTACCGACTCGTTGCGTTAGCAACGCGCCAGTAAAATTCATGGACTTCTACATAAACAAAACCCCTGTCTGCATACGCAAACAGGGGTTCTGGAATTTAATCTTGACGATGACCTACTCTCACATGGGGAAACCCCACACTACCATCGGCGATGCATCGTTTCACTACTGAGTTCGGGATGGGATCAGGTGGTTCCAATGCTCTATGGTCGTCAAGAAATTCGGGTACTGACTCGTGGCCGGTTGGCCTCGCTTCAGCAAATTGGGTATGTGACAGCTGTCGGTGTCTTGTGATCGTCGAACTTTCGGTTCATTGCGTCTTCACACACCGCAATCTGGCTTTCTAAGCTCAAATTGCTTGGGTGTTATATGGTCAAGCCTCACGGGCAATTAGTATCGGTTAGCTCAACGCCTCACAGCGCTTACACACCCGACCTATCAACGTCGTAGTCTTCGACGGCCCTTCAGGGAACTCAAGGTTCCAGTGAGATCTCATCTTGAGGCTAGTTTCCCGCTTAGATGCTTTCAGCGGTTATCTATTCCGAACATAGCTACCCGGCAATGCCACTGGCGTGACAACCGGAACACCAGAGGTTCGTCCACTCCGGTCCTCTCGTACTAGGAGCAGCCCCTCTCAAATCTCAAACGTCCACGGCAGATAGGGACCGAACTGTCTCACGACGTTCTAAACCCAGCTCGCGTACCACTTTAAATGGCGAACAGCCATACCCTTGGGACCGGCTTCAGCCCCAGGATGTGATGAGCCGACATCGAGGTGCCAAACACCGCCGTCGATATGAACTCTTGGGCGGTATCAGCCTGTTATCCCCGGAGTACCTTTTATCCGTTGAGCGATGGCCCTTCCATACAGAACCACCGGATCACTAAGACCTACTTTCGTACCTGCTCGACGTGTCTGTCTCGCAGTCAAGCGCGCTTTTGCCTTTATACTCTACGACCGATTTCCGACCGGTCTGAGCGCACCTTCGTACTCCTCCGTTACTCTTTAGGAGGAGACCGCCCCAGTCAAACTACCCACCATACACTGTCCTCGATCCGGATAACGGACCTGAGTTAGAACCTCAAAGTTGCCAGGGTGGTATTTCAAGGATGGCTCCACGCAGACTGGCGTCCACGCTTCAAAGCCTCCCACCTATCCTACACAAGCAAATTCAAAGTCCAGTGCAAAGCTATAGTAAAGGTTCACGGGGTCTTTCCGTCTAGCCGCGGATACACTGCATCTTCACAGCGATTTCAATTTCACTGAGTCTCGGGTGGAGACAGCGCCGCCATCGTTACGCCATTCGTGCAGGTCGGAACTTACCCGACAAGGAATTTCGCTACCTTAGGACCGTTATAGTTACGGCCGCCGTTTACCGGGGCTTCGATCAAGAGCTTCGCGTTAGCTAACCCCATCAATTAACCTTCCGGCACCGGGCAGGCGTCACACCCTATACGTCCACTTTCGTGTTTGCAGAGTGCTGTGTTTTTAATAAACAGTCGCAGCGGCCTGGTATCTTCGACCGGCATGGGCTTACGGAGCAAGTCCTTCACCCTCACCGGCGCACCTTCTCCCGAAGTTACGGTGCCATTTTGCCTAGTTCCTTCACCCGAGTTCTCTCAAGCGCCTTGGTATTCTCTACCCAACCACCTGTGTCGGTTTGGGGTACGGTTCCTGGTTATCTGAAGCTTAGAAGCTTTTCTTGGAAGCATGGCATCAACCACTTCGCTAACTAAAAGTTAGCTCGTCATCAGCTCTCGGCCTTGAAACCCCGGATTTACCTAAGATTTCAGCCTACCACCTTAAACTTGGACAACCAACGCCAAGCTGGCCTAGCCTTCTCCGTCCCTCCATCGCAATAACCAGAAGTACAGGAATATTAACCTGTTTTCCATCGACTACGCTTTTCAGCCTCGCCTTAGGGACCGACTAACCCTGCGTCGATTAACGTTGCGCAGGAAACCTTGGTCTTTCGGCGTGGGTGTTTTTCACACCCATTGTCGTTACTCATGTCAGCATTCGCACTTCTGATACCTCCAGCAAGCTTCTCAACTCACCTTCACAGGCTTACAGAACGCTCCTCTACCGCATCACTTACGTGATACCCGTAGCTTCGGTGTATGGTTTGAGCCCCGTTACATCTTCCGCGCAGGCCGACTCGACTAGTGAGCTATTACGCTTTCTTTAAAGGGTGGCTGCTTCTAAGCCAACCTCCTAGCTGTCTAAGCCTTCCCACATCGTTTCCCACTTAACCATAACTTTGGGACCTTAGCTGACGGTCTGGGTTGTTTCCCTTTTCACGACGGACGTTAGCACCCGCCGTGTGTCTCCCATGCTCGGCACTTGTAGGTATTCGGAGTTTGCATCGGTTTGGTAAGTCGGGATGACCCCCTAGCCGAAACAGTGCTCTACCCCCTACAGTGATACATGAGGCGCTACCTAAATAGCTTTCGAGGAGAACCAGCTATCTCCGAGCTTGATTAGCCTTTCACTCCGATCCACAGGTCATCCGCTAACTTTTCAACGGTAGTCGGTTCGGTCCTCCAGTCAGTGTTACCTAACCTTCAACCTGCCCATGGATAGATCGCCCGGTTTCGGGTCTATACCCAGCGACTAAACGCCCTATTAAGACTCGCTTTCGCTACGCCTCCCCTATTCGGTTAAGCTCGCCACTGAATATAAGTCGCTGACCCATTATACAAAAGGTACGCAGTCACAGAACGAAGTCTGCTCCCACTGCTTGTACGCATACGGTTTCAGGATCTATTTCACTCCCCTCTCCGGGGTTCTTTTCGCCTTTCCCTCACGGTACTAGTTCACTATCGGTCAGTCAGTAGTATTTAGCCTTGGAGGATGGTCCCCCCATATTCAGACAAAGTTTCTCGTGCTCCGTCCTACTCGATTTCATGACTAAGAGACTTTCGCGTACAGGGCTATCACCCACTATGGCCGCACTTTCCAGAGCGTTCCGCTAATCTCAAAGCCACTTAAGGGCTAGTCCCCGTTCGCTCGCCACTACTAAGGGAATCTCGGTTGATTTCTTTTCCTCAGGGTACTTAGATGTTTCAGTTCCCCTGGTTCGCTTCTTGCACCTATGTATTCAGTACAAGATAACCATCTTATGATGGCTGGGTTCCCCCATTCAGACATCTCCGGATCAAAGTCTGTTTGCCGACTCCCCGAAGCTTTTCGCAGGCTACCACGTCTTTCATCGCCTCTGACTGCCAAGGCATCCACCGTATGCGCTTCTTCACTTGACCATATAACCCCAAGCAATCTGGTTATACTGTGAAGACGACATTCGCCGAAAATTCGAATTTCTCAACTAAGAGAACTCACAAATTTTACCTTAGCCTGATCCGTTACCAGTGAAAGTAACGTTCAGTCTATCTTTCTATCACATACCCAAATTTTTAAAGAACGATCTAATCAAAGACTAGAAATCAACATTCACCATCGCAGTGATGGAATGCTCATTTCTAAGCTTTAAACGCTAGAAGCAGTAGTGGTGGAGCCAAGCGGGATCGAACCGCTGACCTCCTGCGTGCAAGGCAGGCGCTCTCCCAGCTGAGCTATGGCCCCGTATTTCTACAGGCGTTTCCCACACAAAATTGGTGGGTCTGGGCAGATTCGAACTGCCGACCTCACCCTTATCAGGGGTGCGCTCTAACCAACTGAGCTACAGACCCAATTTCGGGCTGCTTCTTTATCGTCTTCTTCAATGAATCAAGCAATTCGTGTGGGAGCTTATGGAGCAGCTGATGTCGTCGATTAAGGAGGTGATCCAGCCGCAGGTTCCCCTACGGCTACCTTGTTACGACTTCACCCCAGTCATGAATCACACCGTGGTAACCGTCCCCCCGAAGGTTAGACTAGCTACTTCTGGTGCAACCCACTCCCATGGTGTGACGGGCGGTGTGTACAAGGCCCGGGAACGTATTCACCGCGACATTCTGATTCGCGATTACTAGCGATTCCGACTTCACGCAGTCGAGTTGCAGACTGCGATCCGGACTACGATCGGTTTTATGGGATTAGCTCCACCTCGCGGCTTGGCAACCCTTTGTACCGACCATTGTAGCACGTGTGTAGCCCAGGCCGTAAGGGCCATGATGACTTGACGTCATCCCCACCTTCCTCCGGTTTGTCACCGGCAGTCTCCTTAGAGTGCCCACCATTACGTGCTGGTAACTAAGGACAAGGGTTGCGCTCGTTACGGGACTTAACCCAACATCTCACGACACGAGCTGACGACAGCCATGCAGCACCTGTCTCAATGTTCCCGAAGGCACCAATCCATCTCTGGAAAGTTCATTGGATGTCAAGGCCTGGTAAGGTTCTTCGCGTTGCTTCGAATTAAACCACATGCTCCACCGCTTGTGCGGGCCCCCGTCAATTCATTTGAGTTTTAACCTTGCGGCCGTACTCCCCAGGCGGTCAACTTAATGCGTTAGCTGCGCCACTAAAGACTCAAGGTCCCCAACGGCTAGTTGACATCGTTTACGGCGTGGACTACCAGGGTATCTAATCCTGTTTGCTCCCCACGCTTTCGCACCTCAGTGTCAGTATCAGTCCAGGTGGTCGCCTTCGCCACTGGTGTTCCTTCCTATATCTACGCATTTCACCGCTACACAGGAAATTCCACCACCCTCTACCATACTCTAGTCAGTCAGTTTTGAATGCAGTTCCCAGGTTGAGCCCGGGGATTTCACATCCAACTTAACAAACCACCTACGCGCGCTTTACGCCCAGTAATTCCGATTAACGCTTGCACCCTCTGTATTACCGCGGCTGCTGGCACAGAGTTAGCCGGTGCTTATTCTGTCGGTAACGTCAAAATTGCAGAGTATTAATCTACAACCCTTCCTCCCAACTTAAAGTGCTTTACAATCCGAAGACCTTCTTCACACACGCGGCATGGCTGGATCAGGCTTTCGCCCATTGTCCAATATTCCCCACTGCTGCCTCCCGTAGGAGTCTGGACCGTGTCTCAGTTCCAGTGTGACTGATCATCCTCTCAGACCAGTTACGGATCGTCGCCTTGGTGAGCCTTTACCCCACCAACTAGCTAATCCGACCTAGGCTCATCTGATAGCGCAAGGCCCGAAGGTCCCCTGCTTTCTCCCGTAGGACGTATGCGGTATTAGCGTCCGTTTCCGGACGTTATCCCCCACTACCAGGCAGATTCCTAGGCATTACTCACCCGTCCGCCGCTCTCAAGAGAAGCAAGCTTCTCTCTACCGCTCGACTTGCATGTGTTAGGCCTGCCGCCAGCGTTCAATCTGAGCCATGATCAAACTCTTCAGTTCAAACATCTTTGGGTTTTTAAGAAACCCTAAACTTGGCTCAGCAATCGTTGGTTACATCTTTGATTTCTCGCGGAGTAACTTGTGATGCTGATAATCTTGTTGACTATCAGTCTGATTCCACAAGCACCCACACGAATTGCTTGATTCAGTTGTTAAAGAGCGGTTGGTTAAGAGCTTTCGTCTCAACCGAGGCGCGCATTCTACAGCAGCCTCATTTGCTGTCAAGTGATTATTTTCAGAAGTTTTCGAAGATTTCTTCAACAACTTCAACCACTTGCGCTTCCGATCTCTCGTTAGCGGGAGGCGAATTCTACAGCGTTACACGCTGCTGTCAACACCTCTTTTTCTCCGCTTTCGACCGAGAGGATCGAAACGTCAATAGAGCCAAACAACACCGCTCTACCAACTCCCTCCAGGCTTCGATGA
>NZ_JBSVVZ010000131.1:0-5588 GCF_054071875.1 Pseudomonas sp. SDO524_S393
AGTCAACCTTTCAGTGACTGAACCACCGCAATCGCGGGCAAGCCCGGCTCCCACATTTGATTTGCATCGGCTTCAAATCAGGCTTTGGGTGCAGCGATGCCCTGGCCCATCTGCACTGGTGTACCCGCCGCCAGTTCTTCAGCCCACTTCACCTGATCCGGCCCGAACAGCACGATGGCGGTCGAACCCAGCTTGAAGCGACCCAGTTCCGCACCTTTTTCCAGATGGATTGGCGCACGCGCGGCTTCGTCGTAGCGGAAGGTTTTCAGCTCGCGTTTGGGCGGTGTCACCAGCCCGGCCCACACGGTTTCAATCGACGCCACGATCATCGCGCCCACCAGTACCACGGCCATCGGGCCGCGTTCAGTGTCGAACAGGCACACCACGCGTTCGTTGCGCGCAAACAGTTCCGGCACGTTTTCGGCGGTGGTCTGGTTCACCGAGAAGATGCGGCCTGGCACGTAGACCATTTCACGCAAGGTGCCGGCCAGCGGCATGTGCACGCGATGGTAGTCCTTGGGCGACAGGTAGATGGTGGCGAAATCGCCGCCCATGAACGGCGCGGCCACGGTGGCATCACCGCCCAGCAGCTCCAGCACGCTGAAGCTGTGGCCCTTGGCCTGGAACACGCGGCCATGTTCGATTGGACCGAGCTGGCTGACTGCGCCGTCTGCGGGGCTCAATACGGCACCCGGGGTTTGATCCAGCGGGCGGGCACCGTCTTTCAGGGCGCGGGTGAAGAACGCATTGAAGTGCTCGTAGGCGGTGACGTCTTCAACCAGCGCCTGGGACATGTCCACTTGATAACGCTTGGCGAACCAGGTGGTGAAGGCATTCTTGAACCAGCGCACGCGGCACTCGGCAATGCAGCCGGCCAGGCGCGACAACAAGTGATGCGGCAGCAAGTACTGGCTGAGGATGAACAACTGCTTTTTCATAACTGTCCTTAAACCTTAAATCTCGACGGGGGTGTCGGGGTGGTTGCCCCATTCGCCCCAGGAACCGGCATAACCTTTGACTCGCGGATAACCGAGCGCCTTGGCCACCAGGTAGGTGAAGCCAGAGCGGTGGTGAGTCTGGCAGTGGGTGATGATTTCTTTGTCGCGGGTCAGCCCGAGGTCTTCGAGGATCTGCGGCATGTCGCGGCGGATGCGCAGGTTGCGAGCCTTGTCCATGCCGGCGGTCCATTCGAAGTTCACGGCGCCAGGGATATGGCCCCCCTTGGCGGCCAGGACTTTTTCGCCGGAATATTCCAGCGGGCCGCGCGCGTCCCAGATCCCGAGATCGGCAGCACCCAGGCGGCTTTGCAGGTACTCGCGGGTGGCAGTGGGGCCGTCGTGCAGCGTGAGGCTGACCGGGCCGCCGACAGGTGCGGGTACGTCGGTGGAGAGCGGGTGCCGGTCTTCGAGCCAGGCCAGCAGGCCGCCGTCGAGGTAGTGGTATTTCTGATGGCCGATCACGTCGAGCATCCAGATGAAGCGCCCTGCCCAGCCGCCGCCTTCGTCGTCGTAGACCACGTAGGTGGCATCGGGCGTGTGGCCCAGCTCGCCGAAGAGTTTCTCGAGGTCGGCCTTGGCGGGCAGCAGGCCGGGTGCCGGTGGCTGGCCCAGTTGGGTGCGCTTGGGGTCAACGAAATGCGCGCCGGGGATATGCCCTTCGGCGTAGCGGGCGGCACTGGTGAGGTCCACCAGAATCAGGTGTTCGGCATCAAGGCGACCTTGCAGGTCGCTGGATTCGATCACCAGCGGCAAGCCAGAGAAGTCAGGCATGTGAGGTCTCCTGGGCACAAATGTTGGCGATAAAAGAGGGGGATTGTAGCGCAAGCATCAAACGTTGCGGTTGGTAAAGCTGTGCAGGGCTTTCTCGATGCATTGAGCGGTTTTGCCGAACGCCTGCACGGTGGTTTCCGAGAACGGACCGCCGCCCTGGTCAGCCACCATCAGCATCACCACCTTGCCATTGCAGCTCAGGGAGCGCAGCAACAAATGCTCGCCGGTGAACAGGCGGCGCAGGACGGGGGGCAGCAAGGCAGAGAACTGCACCAGGTTGTCGGGCGTCAGGCGCACCTGGGCGGGCTTTTCCAGCAGGCGTTGCAGCAGTGTGCTGTTGACCACATCGAGGCTGAGGTGGTCGGCGTCCTTCGGCAGGCCGTCGGCCTGGTGCACGCGCAAGTTGCTTTGGGCGCGGTCGGTCATCAGCAGCATCACCCGCTGCATGCCGCTGGCCACCAGTGCTTCCTTGGCGCACGTGGTCAGGTGCATGGCGTTGGCGAAGCGGCTCGGCTCCACCAGCAGTTCGGTGCAGCGCTTGCGCCATACGGCCAGGGCTTCGGCTGTGGGTGGTGGGGCCGGCAGCAGGCCGCGATGGATCTTCTGCACGTGCCAGGGCCAGATCAGCGACAGAGCCGGGTGCCAGAGGTCGGGCATCAAGGTGGTGCGCGCACTGGTCACGGCTTGCTGATGGGTTTGCTGTTGCACCTCGCCCAAGGGCTGTTGCAGGTACAGGGCGGTCAGGTACTGCCAGCGCTGAGTGTGCGGGCAGGTCCAGGACTCCTGGGCCGACATCGCCAGACCGTTGGCCAGCAGTACGGTGTTGGCCGGCTGGTTCAGCCAGCGACGCAGGTTGGGTTCGGCGTCGAGCAATTGTTGATGGCGCAGTGGGTCGTCTTCCCGGGCGATGTGCAGCGCCTTGACCAGCAGGCGCTGTTCGGTCAGCAGCAGGGTGTAGCCCTGGGAAACCCAGATCGGCAAGTGCCAGGTTTCGGTCAGCCCGATGCACAGGTCCAGCAGGCGCACGCCGAACAATTCCTGCTCGACCGCACGGGCCGGCTGGCCTTTGTGGATCACCCGCAGTTCCCACTCTTCGAGTAGCTTGGGATAGGCCACGGCCATCGGCCACAGTGGCGACAGAAACAACAGGCTGCCCCAGTGAATGTCCTGCCACAACCGCGCCAGGCGGCTGCCGAACAAACCGTTGGCTTGCTGCGAGGCGTGCTGGCTGACCAGCAGCAGTTGGCGCAGAGCCACGGGTATTTCCTGGGCCGGCACCGAGGGCAGGCGCGCCAGCAAGTCCTCGGCGCGCTTGAGGCCCAGGCGATTGAGGGCCACTTCGAGGTTTTCGGCCGGCTCCGCCAGGCTGCCATGGGTGTGGCTGTTGGCCTCGCGCATGACGCTGAGCACCAGCGCCGGGCTGCTTTGCATCAGTTCGGCAATGTCTCGCAACGAGCTGCGGCTATCGCGAATGGCTTTGCACACGCGGTCATGGCTGGCTTGGGGGACGGGCAGTAGCACGTCATCCAGGCGCTTGATCCAGGCGGCGAGTGTGGTGGGTTTTGCAGTTGGGACTTTCGTTTCATTAGCCATGATTGGGGCGCGATCATCACTTGCGGTCAACACGCCCGGAGCGGGCCGAACTGGCTTTTCGCCTTAACGGGCTATAGTCTGGCGCAGTTTTGCCGATAAGTAGAACAAGAGTTTTTCAGTTCCCCCAAATATGTCCATGAACCTGACGGCGCAAGTACTCATCTCCTATGGCTAAAATTATCGGCATCATCGTCGTCATCGCTAGCGTGCTCGGTGGGTACGTTCTGTCCCACGGTAAAATTGCCGCACTGATCCAGCCTTTCGAAGTGCTGATCATTGGTGGTGCGGCGTTCGGCGCATTCTTGCAGGCCAACCCGGGCTACATGACCCTGCATGTGGTCAAGAAATCCCTGGGCATGTTCGGTTCGCGCTTCTCCCACACCTTTTATCTGGAAGTGCTGGGGCTGATCTACGAGATCCTCAACAAGAGCCGTCGCGAAGGCATGATGGCCATCGAGGCCGACATCGAAGACGCGGCGGCCAGCCCGATTTTCGCCAAGTACCCGGCAGTGCTCAAAGACGAGCGCATGACCGCGTTCATCTGTGACTACCTGCGCATCATGTCCTCCGGCAACATGGCGCCCCATGAGCTGGAAGGCCTGTTCGACATGGAGCTTTTCAGCCTCAAGGAAGAGCTGGAGCACCCTTCCCACGCCGTGACCGGCATCGCCGACGGTATGCCCGGTTTCGGTATCGTGGCGGCGGTACTCGGTATTGTGGTGACCATGGCGTCCCTGGGTGAAGGCGATCAGAAGGCCATAGGCATGCACGTGGGTGCGGCGCTGGTGGGTACCTTCTTCGGTATTCTGGCGGCCTACGGTTTCTTTGGTCCGTTGGCGACGTCCCTGGCCCACGATGCCAAGGAAGAGGTCAACCTGTACGAAGCGATCAAGGCCTGCCTGGTGGCCTCGGCGTCCGGCATGCCGCCATCGCTGGCGGTGGAGTTCGGTCGCAAGGTGCTGTACCCGAAACATCGCCCAAGTTTTGCCGAGCTGGAACAAGCGGTTCGCGGTCGCTAAATCATGGAAAACAACCAGCCGATAATCATCAAGCGCGTCAAGCGCTTCGCTGCGGGGCACCATGGCGGCGCCTGGAAAATCGCCTTCGCCGACTTTGCGACGGCGATGATGGCGTTCTTCCTGGTGCTGTGGCTGATGTCCACCGCCACGCCTGAACAGAAGATCGCCATCGCCGGTTACTTCAAGGACCCGATAGGGTTCTCGGAAAGCGGCACGCCTTTCGTGATCGACCTGGGCGGTTCGCCGCAACTGGCGCCTGAGCGCACCATCAACCCGGAAATCAAGACCGACTCGCCCCAGGAAAAAATCCCGATCGAGCGCGACACCGTCGAGGCCATGGCCGAGCAGGTCGAGCAGGAGCGCCTGGAGTTGCTGCTGCAAGAATTGCAGACCAAGGTCGAGGAAAACCCGCAACTGTTGAAGTTCAAGGACCAGATTTCCTTCGAGATCACCCCTGAAGGTTTGCGCATCCAGATCACCGACGCCGCCAACCGGCCGATGTTCGACTCCGGCAGCGCGCGCTTGAAGCCGTACTTCGAAGACATCCTGCTGGCCATGGCCGACACCATCAAGGCGGTGCCGAACAAGATCAGCATCAGCGGGCATACCGACGCCAAGCCTTACGCGGGTCAGGGTGACTTCGGCAACTGGGAGCTTTCGGCCAACCGTGCCAACGCCGCGCGACGTGCGCTGGTAGCGGGCAGTTACCCGGACCCGCAAGTGGCGCGTGTGGTGGGTTTTGCCTCTTCGCAGCTGTTTGATCATCAAGACCCGTTCAACCCGGTCAACCGCCGGATTGACATCGTGGTGCTGACCAAAAAGGCCCAGCGTGCGATTGAAGGTGACCAAGCGCCAGTGGCCCCGACCCCAGGTGCCGGTGCGCCCGGTGAAGTGCCGGCAGATCCGAACGCTCTTCCGCCCGGGCAGGAACCCTTGCCGGCCCATGAGCTGCGGCAGAAGCTGAATCTGTTTGATGACGGTGGGGTGAAGGATCCTACGGTGCCGGGAACCGGCTCATAGAGGCGCCCTTATTGTGAATGGGCTTGTTGTGGTGAGCGGGCTTGTCCCGCGCTGGGCTGCGAAGCGGCCCCAATAAGGCTGCCGCATTTAGTCAGCGAATTCGCGGTGTCGGGTTTCAGGGCCGCTTCGCGCCCCAGCGCGGGTGTAGAACCGGACACATCGTTTACATCTGAAACCGGAGACATCG
>NZ_JBSVVZ010000132.1:0-5389 GCF_054071875.1 Pseudomonas sp. SDO524_S393
CAGATATTTCAGCTGAACCACCGCATTCGCGAGCAAGCCCGCTCCCACACAAGCCAGCTCCCACATTTCGATCCGGTTCCTTCAGGTGGAACCGGGTTACTTGCCGGGCGTCAGGGTCAGCCGGGTTTTGCCATACGCCGCGTCAAAGTTCTGCGGTTGCATCGGGAAGCTCAGGTATTGCGCCTTGAGCGACGGGTCGATGCCATTGGCATAGTGCGGGCTGGCCGGGTTGCCCGATTGGCCGATACCGCCCTGGCCCATCATCGGTTCGGCGAGGCCGAAGTCGACGATCATGCGCAGCGCCGGTACCTGGGTGGTGGCGAAGTCCTGGCCCCAGCTGTACGGCGCCGGGTTCAGGGTGTTGTGGTCACCGCCGCTGGCCAGCGGGCCACGGATCACCTGGCCATTGCTGTTCTTCCAGGTGGTGCTGTGCAATTTGCCCCACTGCCAGGCCTTGTGATCGCCGCCCAGTTGGCTGTCACCGGCGGTGATCGCGGCGGCCAGGCTGCGGGCGAGGATCGTCGGTTTGTCTTCTTTCTGCGCGGTGCGCACATCGTCCCAGAACGGGCTGTCTTCACGGCCCAGCAGGTGGTCGGCGTTGGCGGGGTAGGACAGGTTGGCGTTGCTGACAAAGGCTTTCCAACTGGCGCTGTTTTCCGGGCCCAGTTCATCGAGGAAAATCTGCCGGGTGCTTTCTTGCAGGAACAACTCGTAGATCGCCGCATCGGCGGAACTGGCGACCAGGCGCCCGTCAAAGGCCATCAGGCGGCCGAGGGCTTCCCGTGCCTTGGCCTGTTCGGCGGGCGCCAGGGTGTCAATCGCCTGCTTGAGCGGCTGGGCCATGCCCGGCGCCTGGAACATTGCCTTGAGTTTGGCGGCGAAGGTGGTCGTCTGGTCGTATTGCATGGCGATCAGGCTGCGGCTGTCATGCTTGCCGGCATTGGCCAGTTGCGCCAGGCGTTCGCTGCGCTCCGGGGCGGCCCAGGAGTTGGACAGCTGCATGCCATAACCCCGGGGCGCGGTGCGCTGGTTGGCGGTGCCGATCCAGCCTTGCGGCGGGTCCTGGTCATAGGGGTGCAGCATCGCATCGGCGTAACCGTCCCAGTCAAAGCGCGCATCCCAGCCCGGCGACGGCAGCAGGCCTTCACCTTCGCGACGGTTGGGGAAACGCCCGGTGACTTGCCAGCCGATGTTGCTGGCGTCGGCGAAGATCATGTTCAAGGCAATCGCGCGAATTTCACGGGTCGCATCCGAGGCCTTGCCGGCGTTTTGCGCACGGGACAGGTCGAAGAATGCGTCCAGGCTCTTGTCGTCCTTGAAGTCGGCGGTCTGCAGGGCCAGGCCGAAACCGCTGGTCAGCGCCTGGCTGCTGTTGAGCAGGGCGCCGTGACGGGTTTCATACACCACCTCACGAATCGGCCGCTGGCCCTTGGCGAAATAGGTTTCGTTGCGTACCAGCGCCGGCAGCCATTTTCCATTGTTCTCGTAGTACAACGCGCTGCCCTGGCGTTTGACCTTCTCCAGGAACAGGTCCTGGGTATCACCTTTGACGGTGCTCATGCTCCACGCCACTTTGCCGTTGAAACCGGACAACAGGGTCGGCAGGCCGGCAACCGAGGCGCCGACAGCCTGGTATTTCGGCGCACGAATCTGCACGTAATTCCACGGCGAAGGCGCTTGCGGCTGGGCGGCCAGGTCGTTGGCCAGCAGGCTTTTACCGCTGCGGCTGCGTTGCGGGCCAATTGCCCAGTTGCTTGAGGTGGTCACCGCCAGTGCGTTGAGGCTGCTCAATTGCTGGCTGACGCTGTCGAGGCCGGCGAGCCCGGTGATCTGGCTCAGGTTGACGCCCTTGAGCTTGTCGGCTTCGGCCAAGGGAATCGGTTCATCCGGCGCGCTGGGGGTGAGCCAGGCGAGCTTGTCGGCCCCGACTTTTTGCGCCAGTACCAGGGAGGCCAACTCTTCCTGCAAGTTGGACGATTCGCTGAAATTCAGCAGGCAGAACAGCAGGGCCGAATCTTCCGGCTTCCAGTACTCGGGCTTGTAGCCGGTCTGGGCCAGGTCCGGCGGCAGCTTGTCGCGGTAGCGGAACAGGTAGGCGTTGACGCCCCGGGCATACACTTCGAAGAAGCGCTTGAGGCGCGGCGACGAGGCGTTGTACAGCTCGCCGGCGCTTTTCTTCAGGTTGACCGCGCGCATGAAACGGTCGACGTCCAGCACCTCCGGCCCCGACAGCTCCGCCAGACGGCCCTGGGCCAGCAGGCGCAGGGTGACCATCTGGGTGATGCGGTCACTGGCGTGCACATAGCCGAGGCTGAACAGTGCGTCATGGAAGGTATTGCTTTCGATCAACGGCATGCCCTGGGCATTGCGGCGCACGGACACATTTTGTGCCAGGCCTTTGATCGGCTGCACACCGGCCACCGGCGGCAGGGTGTCCTGGGTGCTCTGGAGCTGGCAGCCAGCCAGGCTCAAGGCACTGGCCACCGCCGCGGCAACGCCGAACCGGGGAAGAAAATGTGAGAGGGCTGGCGAGGCCATGGCAAAGCTCCTGCGGGGGTAGCGTCAGTAAAGGCGCTACGTTAGTGAGCGCGGCGAAACGACGCAAGCAGGAGTTTGGGGAAAGTATTGGGTCGTGAGTCTGGTGCTGATGGAATGTGGGAGCGGGCAAGCCCGCTCCCACACAAGCCCGCTTCCACAGTTTGACTGAGTACGACGGAAGATCAGGATTTGGGCGGGTTCACTTTCTGCACCAGTTCATAGGCCCGAACCGTCGCCGGGCGCTCCTTGATGCTGTTGAACCAGCGATGCAGGTGTGGGAAATCTTCCAGGCGCTGGCTCTGCCACTTGTGGGAAACAATCCATGGGTAGATCGCCATGTCGGCGATGCTGTAGTCCTCGCCCGCCACAAAGGCACGATCCGCCAGACGGCGGTCCAGTACGCCGTAAAGACGCGCTGTCTCATCGACATAACGCTTGATGGCGTAAGGAATCTTTTCTGGTGCGAACTGGCTGAAATGGTGGTTCTGCCCGGCCATCGGCCCCAGACCGCCCATCTGCCAGAACAGCCATTGCAGGGTTTCCTGACGAGCGCGCAGGTCTTTGGGAATGAACTGTCCGGTTTTTTCCGCGAGATAAAGCAGGATGGCACCCGATTCAAACAGCGAAATCGGCGCGCCGCCGTCGGTCGGGTTCTGATCGACGATAGCCGGAATGCGGTTGTTGGGCGCGATCTTCAGGAAGTCGGGTTTGAACTGATCGCCTTGGCCGATATTGATCGGGTGTACCTTGTAAGGCAGGCCGGCTTCTTCCAGGAACAGTGATACTTTGTGACCGTTGGGGGTAGTCCAGTAATACAGGTCGATCATGAAGCTCTCCAAATGAGCGAATGCCTGTGGGTATAGGTGAAGCTCGGAGAGCGAAAATTCAATGAAGTATTTGCGCATACCCTTATAAGCAAATCACACAGGACCATCCACCAGCACCTGCAACGACTGCTGCGAACAGCGCTCGATCCGCACTTGCACGCCATATACCTGGGCAAACAAGCCTGGGTCGAGCACCTCATCCGCCGCGCCGCTGGCGTACAGGCGGCCTTGACGCAGCACGGCGATCTGGTCGGCGAAGCGCGCGGCAAGGTTGATGTCGTGCAGCACCACCACGGCGATCAGGTTGTGTTCACGCACCAGCCCACGCACGCACTCCATGACTTTCAACTGATAGTTGAGGTCGAGGGCGCTGGTGGGTTCGTCCAGCAACATCACCTGGGGGCGACGCGCGATGAGCTGGGCGAGACTGACCAGTTGGCGCTGGCCCCCCGACAGCGTGCTGAGCAGTTGATCCGCCAAATGGGCGATGCCGATGCGCTGCAATGCCTCGAAGCCTTCACGCAAGCAGGCTTCGCTGGACAACGGCACGCCCTCCACCGTGGCCACGCGCAAGGCGGCGATCACGCTTTCCATCACACTCAGGCTGAGCCCCGGTGGCAGGTTCTGCGGCATGTAGGTGACGCGTCGTGCCCGCTCGGCCACCGACATGGCCGACAGGTCCAGGTCACCCAGGCGTACAACACCTTGCATCTTTTCCAGTCCGGCGATGGCCCGCAACAGTGTCGACTTGCCGGCGCCGTTTGGGCCGATCAACGCGGTCAGGCTACCGTGGGGCAGGGCGGGCAGGCTGAGATCCTGCACGATTTGCCGACGACCATAACTGACGTGGGCGTTGTGTACCGATAGACCCGCACTCATAACTGTCGCCCTCGCTTGAACACCAACACCACGAAAATCGGCACCCCCACCAGCGCCGTGACAATACCCACCGGTACCACCACCCCCGGCATGATCAGCTTGCTGGCGATCGACGACAGCGACAGCAGCAAGGCGCCGGTCAAGGCGCTGGCCGGCAGCAGGAAGCGCTGGTCTTCACCTACCAGAATCCGCGCGATATGCGGACCCACCAGGCCGATAAAACCGATGGTGCCTACGAACGCTACGGCAGTGGCCGACAACAAGCTGATGCGCAGCAACGAGAAAAAGCGCAGGCGCTTCACGTCCACGCCGAAGCTTTGCGCGCGGTCCTCGCCCATGCGCAGCAGCGTCAGGCGCGGCGCGGCGGCGAACGAAAACGGCAGCACCAGTGCGACCACCAGCGCCAGGATGCCCAGCTTGTCCCAGTTGGCCCGGGTCACGCTGCCCAGGGTCCAGAACACCAGTTGTTGCAGCACATCTTCGGTGGCCACCAGTTGCAACAACGCCACCACCGCGTTGCAACTGAACACCAGCGCAATGCCGAACAGCACCAGGCTTTCCACCCCGGCACCGCGCAGGCGCGACATGGCTTGGAGCAGGAACACTGACGCGGCGGCAAATATGAACGCCGAGACGGAGATCGCGGTATTGGCCGACATCCACACCGTGGTCACCGGAAACACGATGACCAGCGAGGCGCCCAGCGCCGCCGCCGACGACACGCCGAGGGTGAACGGGCTGGCCAGCGGGTTGTTCAGAATCGCCTGCATCTCGGCGCCCGCCAGCGACAGCGCGCAGCCCACCAGCACTGCCATCAAGGCGTAGGGCAGGCGCACGTTCCAGATAATCACCTGGTCGGTGACGCTCAAGTGGGACGGGTGCAGGATCCCGTCCAGCAAGGCCAGAAGGCCCATGCCGGAGGGGCCGCTGGCCAGGTCCACCAGGATGGCGCAGGCCAGCGCCGTACCGAGCAGGCCCAACAGCCAGGCCCGTCGCGCCAGCAGGCGGCGGTAACCGTGGGTGGCGCTGGCGAGGTCGAGGGTTTGAGTGGTCATGGGGCTCACACAGTTTCGAGAACAATGAAGATCTAAATGTGGGAGCGGGCTTGCTCGCGAATACGGTGTATCAGTCGACCTATTCAGTGA
>NZ_JBSVVZ010000133.1:0-5281 GCF_054071875.1 Pseudomonas sp. SDO524_S393
GTAAGTCAAAGATGTTTAAACGGATGGACTGTTTCGCGAGCAAGCCCGCTCCCACAGGGGTTATGTGTTGCCAATTCAGCCGCGCAGGGCCTTGAGCTTGGCCAGCACCCCTTGCGCCGTCTGCTCGCCCATCAGTTGTTCGCGCACCTTGCCC
Source organism: Pseudomonas sp. SDO524_S393 (assembly GCF_054071875.1). Taxonomy (NCBI): domain Bacteria; kingdom Pseudomonadati; phylum Pseudomonadota; class Gammaproteobacteria; order Pseudomonadales; family Pseudomonadaceae; genus Pseudomonas; species Pseudomonas sp. SDO524_S393. The sequence continues at coordinate 155 of NZ_JBSVVZ010000133.1, forward strand.
TTGTCGTCAATGATGTAAGTGACCGGCAACGCCTCGCTACGGGGAATATCGAAGATTTCGTCCGGGTTCTGCGCCAGCACGGTGAACTTGATGCCCAGCTTCTCGCTGGCGGCCTTGAGTTCCTCACCCTGCACATTGTCGAAGTTGACCCCGAACACCCCAACGTTCTGCCCTTTCAGCTGTTCGGCCAGGGCGTTGAGCTCGGGGATTTCCGTGCGGCACGGGCCACACCACTCAGCCCAGTAATTGACCACCAGCCATTGTTTATCCAGGCGCTCGGAGGCGACTTTCTGGCCATATTGGTCAATGCCATAGTCATTGCCGCAGCCGCTCAGCAGCAGGGTTGTGATGATCGCCAATGCACCGATCAGTCGCCTTGTCATGGGGTAATCCTTCGCAAAAATGAACGTTGGCTGCGACCTATCGCCTCTTACGGTTTAAGGACGGACCACAGCGCGGGTAGAATACCCGCCACCTTACGCAAGATGCGACCCGCACATGACCGATCTGACGCTTTATCACAACCCGCGCTGCTCGAAATCCCGTGGTGCGCTGGAACTGCTCGAAGCCCGAGGCCTTGCGCCGACCGTGGTGCGCTATCTGGAAACCCCGCTTGACGCTGCGCAATTGAAAGCGCTGCTGGGCAAACTGGGAATCAGTGCCCGTCAATTGCTGCGCACCGGCGAAGACGAATACAAAACCCTTGGCCTCGCTGATACCAACCTCAGCGACGCGCAACTGATCGCCGCCATTGCCGAGCACCCCAAGCTGATGGAGCGCCCGATCCTGGCAACCGCCGACAAGGCGATTATCGGCCGACCACCGGAAAACGTACTGGAGATTCTGCCGTGACGGCGCCGTATGTGCTGGTGTTGTATTACAGCCGCAACGGCTCGGTCAGCGAGATGGCCCGACAGATAGCCCGGGGCATCGAGCAAGGTGGCCTGGAAGCGCGACTGCGCACGGTGCCGGCCATCTCCACCGAGTGCGAAGCCGTGGCGCCGAGCATCCCGGACGAAGGTGCGCTGTACGCCAGCCTGGACGACCTGAAGCACTGCTCGGGCCTGGCCCTGGGCAGCCCGACCCGCTTCGGCAACATGGCCGCGCCGCTCAAGTACTTCCTGGATGGCACCAGCAACCTGTGGCTCACCGGCGCTCTGGTCGGTAAGCCGGCCGGTGTGTTCACCTCCACCGCCAGCCTGCATGGCGGCCAGGAAACCACGCTGATGTCGATGCTGCTGCCGCTGCTGCACCACGGCATGCTGATCACCGGCCTGCCCTACAGCGAACAGGCACTGCTCGACACCCAGGGCGGCGGCACGCCGTATGGCGCCAGCCACCATTCGGGGCCGGACGGCAAACGCATGCTCGATCAACACGAAATCGCCCTGTGCCGCGCCCTGGGCCTGCGCCTGGCGAACACCGCGGCGCTGCTGGAGAACGGTCGTGGCCAGAAAGCCTAAGGTCCTGCCCGCCCAAGCGTGGCTGGAACCCCGGGTCAAGCTTGCACGCGTGCTGAGCCTGCTGGCTTTTCTGGGCCTGGTGGGGTTGTTGTGCGGCTATTACCTGTTCGTTGCCGACCTGCATGGCGCGCGACCATGGGTGATCCTGCTGATCGAACTGTTGCCCCTGCTGGTGCTGGCGCCGGGCATGCTGCTGGGCAGCGCGCGCGGGCATTCGTGGATGTGCTTTGTGGTGAATCTGTATTTCATCAAGGGCGCGCTGGCGGCGTATGACCCGAACCGGCAATGGTTCGGGGTGCTGGAGATGCTGGCGAGCCTGGTGCTGTTTTGCACCGCGCTGCTCTATGTGCGGTGGCGGCATCAGTTGAATCGCCGCTTGGCTGTAGAACCTGTGCCGGCCTGACGTCCGCTATTGCAGGCAAGCCAGCTCCCACATTTTGAACGCGCCGCCTATCAAATGTGGGAGCTGGCTTGCCTGCGATGGCATCACCTCAATCTCAATGATTGACTGTGTAGGCCAGCATCATCGACAACTGGCACATCGGCCGCCCGCTCTCGGCATGCCACTGGTTGAACGCCCCCTGCACCGTGGCCAGGTCGCGCAGGCTGGTGGGCACCTTGTCGATGATCTTCTGCGCGTTGAGCGCCGCCACCACGTCATAACTCGGTACAAAGGTGTCCTTGCCGACCATGCGCAAGAAGCGCGGCGCTGATAGCCCGCCGAGCTGGTGACCGTGCTTGCTCAGGTACTTCCACAACCCGACGATATCCGTCACCGGCCAGTCGGCGATGAATGCGCCGAAGCTGCCATGCTCCTTCTCGATGTCCAGCACCATTTGCGCATTGCGCGGCACGCTCTTGAGCTTGCCCAGGTGACGGATGATGCGCGTGTCCTGCATCAGCCGCTCCAGGTGCTCGGCGCCCATCAACACAACCTTTTCCGGGTCGAAGCCGAAGAACACCTGTTCGAACGCCGGCCACTTGGCGTCCACCACGCTGTGTTTCAAGCCCGCGCGAAATACCCGCAGCGCCAGGGTCGACAGGTAGCGATCATCGCTGACCTTGCGCAATTGCGCCGGGGTCTTGGGCACGGGCAGATGGGCGTCCAGCTCGGCCGCCGAGCCGAAGCGGTTCAGACAATATTCGTGCAGCCACTTGTAATCGCGCATGCCCTCTCCTGGCAGTCGAATTGAAAACGGCGCCCGCGAGCGCCGTGTGTCAGAGCATTGAAATGGCCTAGAGGTTCACCACATTGACGAAACGCGAAGCCGCCGTCTCGTCGATCTTGAGGCTGGTGAAGTCGAACAGATTACGGTCGGCCAGTTGCGAAGGGATCACGTTCTGCAAGCTGCGGAAGATGCTTTCGGTACGGCCTGGGGTCTTGCGCTCCCAGTCCACCAGCATTTCCTTGACCACCTGGCGCTGCAGGTTTTCCTGGGAGCCGCACAGGTTGCACGGGATGATCGGGAATTGCTTGAAGTCGGAGTAGGCCTGGATGTCCTTCTCGTTGCAATACGCCAGCGGGCGGATCACCACGTTGCGCCCGTCATCGGCCCGCAGCTTGGGCGGCATGGCCTTGAGGGAACCGTTGAAGAACATATTGAGGAAGAAAGTTTCGACGATGTCGTCGCGGTGATGCCCCAGGGCCATCTTGGTCGCGCCGATCTCGTCGGCGAAGGTGTAGAGCGTGCCACGGCGCAGGCGTGAACACAGCGAGCAGGTGGTCTTGCCTTCAGGAATCAGCTCCTTGACCACCGAATAAGTGTCTTTTTCGACAATGTGGTACTCGATGCCCAGCTCTTTCAGGTAAGCCGGCAGCACGTGCTCGGGAAACCCCGGTTGTTTCTGGTCCATGTTGACGGCCACGATCTCGAACTTGATCGGCGCGACCTTTTGCAAGTGCATCAGCACATCGAGCATGGTGTAGCTGTCTTTGCCGCCGGACAGGCAAACCATGACCTTGTCACCGTCCTCGATCATGTTGAAATCGGTGACCGCTTCCCCGGCCAGGCGACGCAGGCGTTTTTGCAGTTTGTTCTGGTTGACCGTAAGAGTGCCCATGGCGCTTGGATCCGCTGAAGTGTGTGACGAAAAGCGCAGCATTTTACCGGTATGAGCGACCGAGTTCCAATGTGGGTTGCATTGCCATCTACAGACCGCGCCGCGATTAGGCCCCCTGTTTACAGCGCGATTTGCTCTAAAGCCCTACAGTTTTTCCGGTCATCACTTCCTATACTGGCACTTGAGGTCGCACAGTTTTCCAGACCTTTCAGGCCATTTGGCCCGCGGGCGCTCCGCTGGGGGGCGATGGTAATAACGACAGGAGTGACTGGCATGATCCATCACGTCGTGGGGCTTTTTACCCATCCCGACCAGGAATGGCGGGAAATTCGTGGCGATAAGGAAGAAAGCATCAGCCACATGTACCTCACTCACACCTTGATTCTTGCGGCGATCCCTGCCGTATCCGCGTTTATCGGCACCACCCAGGTCGGTTGGGTCATCGGCAGCCGCGCACCGGTGATGCTGACCCAGGAAAGCGCGCTGTGGATGACCATCATGTCCTACCTGGCGATGCTGGGCGGCGTGGCGGTGATGGGCGCATTCATTCACTGGATGGCCCGCACCTATGATGCCAACCCCAGCATGGCGCGCTGCGTAGCGTTTGCCACCTACACCGCGACGCCATTGTTCATCGGCGGGTTGGCGGCGCTCTATCCGCACATGTGGCTGGGTATGGTGGTGGGCACGGCAGCCATTTGCTACACGGTGTACCTGCTGTATGTGGGGCTGCCGACCTTCATGAACATCGATCCGGACGAAGGCTTTCTGTTTTCCAGCTCGGTACTGGCCGTGGGCCTCGTGGTACTGGTGGCGATCATGGCATTCACCGTGATCGTCTGGGGCCTGGGCGTCGGTCCGGTCTACACCAACTGACCCCGTCCACCCGCAGACAAGGCCACCGCAAGGTGGCTTTGTGCGCGATGCATGACCATTCGGCGCCTGACAGATTCGGAAACACTCAGCTTTGCGGCATACTGAGCGTCTCTGGAGATATGTACAGCATGCCCGAGCAACTCAATACCCGCGTCGAAGATTGTTTCCTGCTAGCCGAATCCTTTTTCAAACGAAGCTTCAAACGCCCCCAGGTCAGCCTCAAGCTGCGGGGCCAGAAAGCCGGTGTCGCGCATTTGCACGAGAACCTGCTGCGTTTCAACCCACAGTTGTACCGTGAAAACAGCCAACATTTCCTCAAACAGACCGTTGCCCATGAGGTGGCGCACCTGATCGCCCACCAATTGTTTGGCGAGCGCATCCAGCCCCATGGCGAGGAATGGCAACTGATCATGCGCGGCGTGTATGAATTGCCGCCGGATCGTTGCCATAACTATGAAGTGAAACGCCGTCAGGTGACTCGCTACATCTACCGATGCCCGTGTGCGGACAGTGATTTTCCATTTTCGGCACAACGGCATGGGTTGGTGGCCCAAGGGCGGCGGTATGTGTGCCGGCGGTGTCGGCAGACGTTGGTGTTTACCGGGGAAACCCGGGTGGAATGAGGATTTGTGGCGAATTCAAGGGCAGCATCGCAGGCAAGCCAGACACTACCCACCCACTCCGGCACTGCGCCGTTCAGCTATCCGCTGCGCGCTGACCCCCCACC
>NZ_JBSVVZ010000134.1:0-5072 GCF_054071875.1 Pseudomonas sp. SDO524_S393
TCGCAGGCAAGCCAGCTCCCACATTTTGACCGCGCCGCGTAGTCAATGTGGGAGCTGGCTTGCCTGCGAAAGCGCCAGTCCAGACACTACCCAACCACTCCGGCACTGCGCAGTTCAGCTATCCGCTGAGCGCTGACCCCCCACTCCGTCAGCACTTCATCAGTGTGCGCGCCTACCGCAGCCCCGATATGCCGAGGTGCCGGCAAACCTTGTGAAAACTTCAGCGGGCAAGCCAGTTGCGCCTGGGTCGAACCGTCCCCCCGTGGCACCTGGCTCACCAACTCACGCGCCTTGAGTTGTGGATGCTCCACGGCCTCGCTCAGGCTCAATACCGGCTCCACACAGGCATCCACCCCGGCAAACAACTCACACAACTCATCAAAACTGCGCTTCTCGAATTCGACCTGCAGCGCCTGCTTGAGCTTGGGCGACAGCCCCAGCGCCGCCAACTCCGGGCGCCCCAGCGTGTCACACAATTGCTGCATGAAGCCGGGCTCCAGGCTGCCGACGGCCATCCAGCGCCCATCCCGCGTGCGGTAGTAATCGTAAAAACTGCCGCCATTCAGTACCTGTCCTTCCCGCTCCGGTTCCACTCCGCACGCCAGGTAACCTGCACCGGCCATGGCGTTCAGGCTGAACGAGCAGTCGGTCATGCTCACGTCCAGGTACTGGCCGAGCCCACTCTGCTGCCGAGCGATGACCGCCGCCAACAACCCCACCACCGCATGCAGCGAACCACCCCCCACATCCGCCACCTGCACGCCCAACGGCACCGGCCCGCTGTCCCGACGCCCGGTGTAACTGGCCACGCCGGCCAGGGCCAGGTAGTTGATGTCGTGTCCGGCACGGTCTTTGTAAGGCCCGGTCTGGCCGTAGCCGGTGATCGAGACATAAATCAGCCGGGGGTTGATCGCCTGCAAGGCCTCGTACCCCAGGCCCAGACGGTCCATCACCCCGGGCCGGAATTGTTCCAGGACAATGTCATAGTCCTTGACCAGCGCGCGCACGATCTCCAGTGCCTCGGCCTGTTTGAGGTCCAGCGCCAGGCTGCGCTTGTTGCGGTTGAGGTAGGCATGGCTCGCCGACGTCCCACGGTCGTGGGGCGGCAACACCCGCAGCAGGTCGCTGCGCGTGGGTGATTCGATGCGCAGCACCTCGGCGCCCATGTCCGCCAGCAGCAAGGAGGCGAACGGGCCGGGCAGCAAGGTGGAAAAATCCAGCACTTTGAGGGACGCCAAGGGACCAGGCATGGGCACTCCATTTCCGTTTCGGATGCCCACAGACTAGGCAGCCTTGCATCCGCCGACAATCGCCGGAACGGTCAGCGTGAGTGACCGTTTTGATCACGGCGGGCTTTTTCAGGGCGACGGCTTTATCATTGGCCCACGTTTGCCTGCAGAGTGTTCCATGAAGTTTGCGATTGCCCTGTTTTCCGCCGCCCATGCGCCCTCCTCGCGCCGTGCCCTGCTGTTTGCCCAGGCTGTACTGGCGGGTGGGCACGAGATTGTGCGGCTGTTTTTCTATCAGGACGGCGTGTACAGCGCCTCCAGCAACATCGTCGCCCCCCAGGATGAGCCGGACATCGCCCGCCAATGGCGCGAGTTCGTCAGCCAGCACCAGCTCGACGGCGTGGTCTGCATCGCCGCCGCCCTGCGCCGTGGCGTGCTCGACAGCGAAGAAGCCACGCGTTATCAACGCAGCGCCGTGAACCTCAATGCACCCTGGGCGCTGTCGGGCCTGGGCCAATTGCATGACGCCATCCAGGCCGCCGACCGCCTGATCTGCTTTGGAGGGCCGTGACATGTCCAAATCCTTATTGGTGATCAGCCGCCAGGCACCGTGGTCCGGGCCAAGCGCGCGGGAGGCCCTGGATATCGTGCTGGCCGGCGGCGCCTTCGATCTGCCCATCGGCCTGCTGTTCATGGACGATGGCGTGTTCCAGCTGGCGCCGAACCAGAACGCCAAAGCCGTGCAGCAAAAGGACCTCGGCGCCAACCTGCAAGCGCTGGGTCTGTTCGGCATCGACGAGGTGTTCACCTGCCAGCACAGTCTGGCCGAACGCGGGCTTGCGGCCCCAGACAGCGCCCAGCCGCTGGACGATGCCGGCATCGCCAGCCTGATAGACCGTTACGACCAGGTGGTGACCCTCTGATGTCGACGTTACATGTGATTTCCCACTCGCCCTTTACCGACAGCCGGCTGGTCAGTTGCCTGCGCGTGTGCGGCACTCAAGATGCCATCCTGCTGTGCGGCGACGGTGCCTACGGCCTGCACAATCCTGCGCTGCAAACCAAAGGCGTGAAGGTCTTCGTACTGGCTGAAGACCTGCAGGCGCGCAACCTGCCGCTCCCGGACTGGGCCGATAGCGTGGATTACCCAGGCTTCGTGCAACTGTCGATCGATTACGACAAGGTCAACAGTTGGCTATGAACACCCTGACCGTAGGCGCACGCACCCTGGAACTGGACAAGGACGGCTACCTCGTCGACCTGAATGACTGGTCCGCCGAAGTCGCCGAGGCCCTGGCCGCCGCCGAGCCCCTGGAGCTGGGCCCGGCTCACTGGGAAATCCTCGAACTGCTGCGCCAGTTCTATGCCGAATTCCAGCTGTCCCCGGCCACGCGGCCCTTGATCAAGTACACCGCGCTGAAGCTGGGCCCGGAAAAGGGCAACAGCCTGCACCTCAACAAACTGTTCAACGGCACTCCCGCCAAACTCGCCGCCAAGCTGGCGGGCCTGCCCAGGCCGACGAATTGCTTATGACCGACTTTGCCCCACTGACTCTGGAAACTCCTGCCGAGCACCCGTTTGCGCAGTTCGTGCGCATCCTGGGCAAAGGCAAGCGCGGCGCGCGCAACCTCACCCGCGAGGAAGCCCGTGAGGCCATGGGTATGCTGCTCGACGAAAAAGTCGAAGACACCCAGCTCGGCGCCTTCCTGATGCTGCTGCGTCACAAGGAAGAAAGCCCGGAGGAACTTGCCGGGTTCACCGAAGCCGTGCGCGAACGCCTGGATGCCCCGGCCTTGAACGTCGCTATCGACTGGCCCACCTACGCCGGCAAGAAGCGCCACCTGCCGTGGTACCTGCTGGCAGCCAAGTGCCTGGCGCAAAACGGTGTGCGCATCCTCATGCACGGCGGCGGTGCGCATACGGCGGGCCGCTTGTACACCGAGCAATTGCTGGAAGGCTTGCAGATTCCGCTGTGCCGCAACTGGCAGCAGGTCGAGGCCGCCTATGAGCGTGGCAACCTGGCGTTTATCCCGCTGGGGGATTGGGCGCCGCAGTTGCAGCGCATGATCGATTTGCGCAACACCCTGGGCCTGCGTTCGCCCATCCACTCCCTGGCGCGTCTGCTCAATCCGCTGAACGCGCGCCTGGGCCTGCAAAGCATTTTCCACCCCGGTTATCAGGGCGTGCACCGTGATGCCAGCGGCTTGCTGGGGGACAACGTGATCGTAGTGAAGGGCGATGGCGGCGAGATCGAAATCAACCCCGACTCCGCCAGCCATTTGTACGGCACCACCGGCGGCGAAAGCTGGGACGAAGAATGGCCCGCCCTCTCCGCCCAGCGACACGTCAAACCGGCCAGCCTGGAGCCCGAACATCTGAAGACCGTGTGGCGCGGCGATGTCGAAGACAGCTACCCGCAACTGGCGCTGATTTCCACCATGGCCCTGGCCCTGCGCGGCCTGGGTCAATCACGGGAGCAAGCGTTCGTCCTGGCCCGGCAATATTGGGCTGCGCGGGACAAATCGATCTAATCGATAATTCACGCCCGGTCTTTGCGCTTTTAAATCGAACTCAGCCCTTTAGACTGGTCTCCAACGCTTATTAGCCAAGGGGCCAGTCATGGGTTTGCTGATCGAAGGACACTGGAAAGACCAGTGGTACGAAAGTAGCGCAGACGGCGCTTTCCAACGCGAACAGGCACAACGCCGCCACTGGGTGACCGCCGATGGCTCGCCCGGCCCGAGTGGCGAAGGCGGCTTCGAGGCGGAGCCCGGTCGCTATCACCTCTATGTGTCCCTGGCCTGCCCCTGGGCCCATCGCACTCTGATCCTGCGCAAGCTCAAGGGCCTGGAAAGCCTGATCGACGTATCGGTGGTCAGTTGGCTGATGCTGGAAAACGGCTGGACCTTCGACAAGGCCCACGGTTCGACTGGCGACAAGCTCGATGATTTCGCCTTCATGCACCAACGCTACACCGCCGATACCGCCGACTACACAGGCCGCGTCACGGTACCTGTGCTGTGGGACAAGAAGCTCAAGCGCATCGTGAGCAATGAATCGGCGGAGATCATCCGCATGTTCAACAGCGCGTTCAACGGGTTGACCGGCAATACCCTGGACTTCTACCCCGAAGCGCTGCGCGCGAGCATCGACGCGCTGAACGAGCGTATCTATCCTGCCGTGAACAATGGCGTTTACCGCGCAGGGTTCGCCACGTCGCAGCAAGCCTATGAACGTGCGTTTGAGGATGTGTTTGCCGAGCTGGACCACCTGGAGCGACACCTCGCCGATCATCGTTACCTGGCCGGTGAGTACCTGACCGAAGCCGATGTGCGCCTGTTCACCACGCTGATTCGTTTCGATGCGGTGTACTACGGCCACTTCAAATGCAATTTGCGCAGGATTGCGGACTACCCGAACCTGTCGAACTGGCTACGGGAGCTGTACCAGTGGCCGGGGGTGGCCGAGACGGTGGATTTTGCGCATATCAAGGGGCATTACTACGCAAGCCATCGCACCATCAACCCGACGGGGATTGTGCCGAAAGGACCGTTGCAGAGGTTTGATGGCGCGCATGATCGGGAAAGGTTGGTGGGCGAAGGGGTCTGGAGCTGATCCAGACTCATCGGTGAACCTGCAGGCCTCTTCATGGGCAAGCCCGTTACAGGGAATATGCGCTGTTATTGTAGTGAGCGGGCTTGTCCCGCGCTGGGTGGCGCAGCCGCCCTAATGAAAACACCGCATTCTGCCAGGCAGAATACGGTGTCTACTTTGGGGGGTGCTTCGCACCCCAGCGCGGGTGTAGAACCGGACACATCGTTTACATCTGAAACCGGAGACATC
>NZ_JBSVVZ010000135.1:0-4060 GCF_054071875.1 Pseudomonas sp. SDO524_S393
GCATCACCTCGGTTCAACTGATGTACCGAGGTGCCTGCATCGCAGGCAAGCCAGCTCCCACATTTTTGATCACTTTTTGTCTGGGAATTGTGTGTGCAGTTCTTCCAGTAGTTGGTCTTTTTCTTCCCACAGCTTATTGATCCAGCCCTGAAACGCCGTCCGGTACTCCCCATCCTGCTCATAATTCTTGCCAATGAATTCAGCGGGAATCTGCACCTCTTCAAACTGCACCACCACCTCCTTCACATTTCCGCACAGCAAATCCCAGTATCCCGGGCGCCCGGCAGGATAGTGGATGGTCACGTTCACCAGTGACTTCAACTGCTCACCCATGGCATCCAGCACGAACGCAATGCCACCGGCCTTGGGTTTGAGCAGGTAGCGAAACGGCGACTGCTGCTGGGCGTGTTTGCCGGCGGTAAATCGCGTGCCTTCGGCAAAGTTGAAAATGCCCACCGGGTTGTGGCGAAACTTCGCACAGGTTTTGCGGGTGGTTTCCAGATCCTTGCCTTTCTTCTCCGGGTGTTTCTCCAGGTACGCCTTGGTGTAGCGCTTCATGAACGGGAAACCCAGCGCCCACCAGGCCAGACCAATCACGGGCACCCAGATCAGTTCCTGCTTGAGGAAGAACTTGAGCGGGCGAATTCGGCGGTTCAGCACATATTGCAGCACCATGATGTCCACCCAGCTCTGGTGGTTGCTGGTTACCAGGTACGAATGCTGGTAATCCAGGCCGTCCAGGCCATTCAGGTGCCAACGGGTGCGCTGTACCAGGTTTATCCAACCCTTGTTGTTGGTCACCCAGGCTTCGTGGGTATGGTTCATCAGCCATTCGCTGAAGTGCTTGGCGAAGGGGAGCGCCTTGAACAGTGCCACGATGAACAGGAACGAACACAACAGGATTGTGTTCAGCGCCAACAGCAAGGACGCGATCACCCCGCGTACGGCAGCAGGTAGGAAAGCCAGCATTTAGTTATCCATCGGTCGGTTGGCGGCTTGGATCGCAGTCAGTGCGATGGTGTACACGATGTCATCGACCTGGGCGCCCCGTGGCAGGTCGTTCACCGGTTTGCGCAGGCCCTGGAGCATCGGCCCCAGGCTCACGCAGTCGGCGCTGCGCTGCACGGCTTTGTGGGTGGTGTTGCCGGTGTTCAGGTCCGGGAACACGAACACTGTCGCCTTGCCGGCCACCTGGCTGTTGGGGGCCAATTGTCGAGCCACGGTTTCGTTGGCGGCGGCGTCATATTGCAGGGGGCCGTCGATCAGCAGCGAGCGTTGCTGTTCGTGGGCGAGCAGGGTGGCTTCGCGGACTTTCTCCACTTCTTCGCCGCTGGCCGAGTCTCCGCTGGAATAACTGATCATCGCCACGCGCGGCGTAATGCCGAAGGCTGCTGCCGAGTCGGCGCTTTGCAGGGCGATTTCCGCCAGCTCCGCGGCGCTCGGGTGCGGGTTCATCACGCAGTCGCCGTACACCAGCACCTGTTCGGGGAACAACATGAAGAACACCGACGACACCAGGGTGCAGCCCGGCGCCGTTTTGATCAGTTGCAGGGCGGGGCGGATGGTGTTGGCGGTGGAGTGGATGACGCCCGACACCAGGCCGTCCACTTCGTCCAGCGCGAGCATCATGGTGGCGATCACCACGGTGTCTTCCAGTTGCTGCTCGGCCATCGGTGCGTTGAGGCTCTTGCTTTTGCGCAGGGCCACCATCGGTTCGACATAGCGTTGACGGATCAGGTCCGGGTCGAGAATCTCCAGGCCCTCGGGCAGTTCGATGCCTTGGGCGCGGGCCACGGCTTCCACATCCGCCGGCTTGGCCAGCAGTACGCAGCGGGCAATGCCCCGTGCCTGGCAGATGGCGGCGGCTTGCACGGTCAGCGGCTCGCTGCCTTCGGGCAGCACGATCCGTTTATTGGCGGCCTGGGCACGCTGAATCAACTGGTAACGGAACACCGCCGGCGACAGGCGCATCTCCCGTGGCGTGCCGCAGCGTTGGTGCAGCCAGCGTGCATCGAGGTGGCTGGCGACGAAATCCGTAATGATCTCGGCGCGCTCGCGGTCGTCGATGGGGATTTCTTTGTTCAGGCTGTTGAGCTGGTTGGCGGTGTCGTACGAGCCCGTGCTGACCGACAGCACCGGTAGCCCGGCCTGGAAGGCGCCACGGCACAGGTCCATGATGCGCGGGTCGGGCAGGGTGTCGCTGGTCAGTAGCAATCCGGCCAGGGGCACGCCGTTGATCGCCGCCAGGCTGACGGCCAGGATGATGTCGTCGCGATCACCGGGGGTCACTACCAGTACGCCGGGCTTTAGCAGCTCCACCGTGTTGCGCATGGTGCGGGCACAGATGATGATTTTGGTCATGCGCCGGCTTTCGTAGTCGCCGGCATTCAGAATCTGCGCGCCCATCAGGTCGGCCACGTCGCGGGTGCGTGGCGCGTTGAGTTCGGGTTGATAGGGGATGCAGCCGAGCAGGCGGAAATCACCGCTGCGCAGTAACGGCGAGTGCTCCTTGAGGCGAGCCGAGAAGGCCTCCATGCTTTCGTCGGTGCGCACCTTGTTGAGGATCACGCCGAGTACTTTCGGGTCTTTCGGGCCGCCGAACAATTGGGCCTGCAATTCCACGCGGCCGGAAAGCTCGGTGAGCACTTCGTTTTCCGGGGCGGACACCAGGATCACTTCCGCATCCAGGCTCTTGGCCAGGTGCAGGTTGACCCGTGCCGCATAGCTGGCATTGCGGGTTGGGACCATGCCTTCGACGATCAGCACGTCCTTGCCCACGGCTGCCTGTTGATACAGGGTGATGATCTCTTCGAGCAGCTCGTCGAGCTGGCCATCACCCAGCATGCGTTCTACATGCGCCAGGCCCAATGGCTGGGGCGGCTTGAGGCCGTGGGTGCGCGCCACCAGCTCGGTTGAGCGCTCGGGGCCGGTGTCGCCGGGGTGCGGCTGGGCAATCGGTTTGAAGAAGCCGACTTTCAGTCCGGCCCGTTCAAGAGTACGCACCAGCCCGAGGCTGATGGAGGTCAGACCCACACCAAAATCGGTGGGCGCGATAAAAAAAGTCTGCATGCGGGTTCTCTGGAAGGTGCATGGCTTGGGTGGCGCCCTATGGCTGGGTGCCTACCGATGATCAGGCGTCAAGGTTATCGTTATTCGAGACCTTGCGCACACCAGCCGCACGTAAAGGGTTCGCCTATTTTTTCAAGGCGTTGCGCCGGGTCGTTGACCCAGGCCCGTGACTGCCAGGGCGGTTGGTGCCGCAGGTGTTGGGTGTGGCCGCAGGACAGCTCGACCACCCAGTGCCGTTCTTCGTCCTGATGGAATCCCGTGACCGTCGAGGCCTGGGTTCTGCCCCGTCTGTCCGGGTTCTGTTCGCTTTCGGGCAAATCCTTGTTTAGACTTGTCCGTTCTTCATTCTTATGCAAAAGGTCTCGCCCCATGCCGATCGCCGCCAACAAGGCTGTCTCCATTGACTATACCCTGACCAACGACGCTGGTGAGGTCATCGACAGCTCCGCCGGCGGCGCGCCGCTGGTTTACCTGCAAGGCGCAGGTAACATCATTCCGGGCCTGGAAAAGGCACTGGAAGGCAAGGATGTCGGTGACGAGCTGAAAGTCTCCATCGAGCCGGAAGATGCGTACGGCGAATACTCCGCAGAACTGGTCAGCACCCTGAGCCGCAGCATGTTCGAAGGTGTTGATGAACTGGAAGTGGGCATGCAGTTCCACGCTTCCGCGCCGGATGGCCAGATGCAGATCGTGACCATTCGTGACCTGGACGGCGACGACGTCACCGTTGACGGCAACCACCCGCTGGCCGGTCAGCGCCTGAACTTCCAGGTGAAGATCGTTGCTGTACGTGACGCCTCCCAGGAAGAAGTGGCTCACGGCCACATCCACGGTGAAGGTGGTCACCACCATTGATTGTGGTTTGATCAATCGGTAGCAAAAACGCCCCGACCTGTTCGGGGCGTTTTTTTTGCGCCTGAAAATACACCGCAATCCAAATGTGGGAGCGGGCTTGCCCGCGATGAGGGCGTGTCAGCCACGTTATTCAGTG
>NZ_JBSVVZ010000136.1:0-3558 GCF_054071875.1 Pseudomonas sp. SDO524_S393
AGCGGTGGGCCAGTCAACATGGCGTTGACTGACAGTCCGTCTTCGCGAGCAAGCCCGCTCCCACATTTTTTATTGCATTTCAATTCATGATCAGGCGATGTCGCGCAATTCCCGCCGCAGAATCTTGCCCACCGGCGTCATCGGCAACGACTCACGCAACACAATGTGCTTGGGCACTTTGTAGCCGGTGAAATTGGCCTTGCAGTAGGTCTTCAGCTCCTCAAGGCTCACGCCCTGGGCACGTGCCACCACGAACAGCTTCACTGCCTCCCCGGTGCGCTCGTCCGGCACGCCGATCACCGCGCAGTTGGCTACCGCCGGGTGCGCCATCACCACGTCCTCGATCTCGTTGGGGTACACATTGAAACCCGAAACGATGATCAGGTCTTTCTTGCGGTCGACGATGCTCACGAAGCCATCGCTGTCGATCAGGGCGATATCGCCGGTCTTGAGCCAACCCTCGGCGTCGAGGGTCTCGGCGGTGGCGACCGGCTGTTGCCAGTAGCCCTTCATCACCTGCGGGCCCTTGATGCACAACTCGCCCCGCTCGCCCAGGGGCAATTCGCGCCCTTCGTCATCGATCACCTTCATCGCTGTGCCCGGCACCGGAATCCCCACGGTGCCCAGCCGCGATTGGTTGCCATAGGGATTGGTGCTGGCCACCGGCGAGGTTTCGGTCAGGCCGTAACCCTCGCCGATGGAGCAACCGGTCAGGGCCTTCCAGCGCTCAGCCGTGGCCTTGACCAGCGCGGTGCCGCCGGAGTTGGTGATCTTCAGGTGAGAGAAGTCCAGGGTCTTGAAGTCCGGATGATCCATCAACGCGACAAACAAGGTGTTCAGCCCCAGCAGGCAGGAGAACCGCCATTTTTTCAGCTCCTTGATAAAGCCGCCGATGTCCCGCGGATTGGTGATCAGCACGTTGTGGTTGCCGGTCACCATCATGCACATGCAGTTCGCCGTGAACGCATAGATGTGGTACAGCGGCAGCGGCGCGATCATCACCTCCTGCCCTTCCTTTATCAGCGGCTGGCCATCGTCGGAGACCTGGGACATGCATGCGCGCGCCTGCTGCATATTGGCCACCAGATTGCCGTGGGTGAGCATCGCGCCCTTGGCCAGGCCGGTGGTGCCGCCGGTGTATTGCAGCACGGCGATGTCATCGAGTGTCACGGGATGGCGGGTCACGCCCAGACCCGCGCCCATGCGCAGGGCGCGTTTGAACGAGACCGCGCGCGGCAAGTGATAGGCCGGCACCATCTTCTTCACCTTGTCGACCACGGTGTTGACCAGCCAGCCTTTGGCGGCGGGCATGAAATCCCCCATTTTGGCTTCGATCAGGTAATCGATCTCGGTGTCGGCGCACACTTCCTGCACCCGCGAGCCGAACAGGTTGAGGTAGACCAGCGCACGCACGCCGGCGTCCTTGAACTGATGGCGCATCTCGCGCGGGGTGTACAGCGGGTTGGTGTTGACCACAATCAACCCCGCACGCAGGGCGCCGAACACGGCAATCGGGTAATGCAGCACGTTGGGCATCTGCACGGCGATGCGCTCGCCGGGCTTGAGGTCGGTGTGGTTTTGCAGGTAACCGGCGAACGCCGCGCTCTGGCGCTCCAGCTCGGCATAAGTCAGGGTGATGCCCATGTTGCTGAATGCCGGACGGTCGGCAAAGGCCTTGCAGGAGCGCTCGAAGACTTCGATCACCGACTTGTAGGTGGTCAGGTCGATATCATTGGCAACGCCCGCCGCGCGTTTGTCATTCCAGAAATCAGGTTGCATTATTCTTGTCCTCTTACCTGAGTGTGTCCGGCCGCTTTTGCACTGCATGAAAAGCGGAGCTTTGGGGACGTTAGCAGCTATGGCCAAACAGGCAAATACGGGTAATCGTGTCATTGATTGTATGAATCTTGCCCCTGATGTGTAGGCAGATACCCCGGTCTCCCGCAGATGAGCTATACACTGCAACGACCCCGAGCAAAGGAAGCGCCATGAACCACAGCACCTTCTGGCTGACCGCGAATGACCACAGCCGCCTGTACGTCAATCAATGGCTGCCCGAAGGCGGGGCCAGGGCCGTGGTCATGTTGTCCCATGGCATGGCCGAACACAGCGGCCGCTACGCGCGCCTGGCCGACGCCTTGTGCGGGGCAGGATATGGCGTGTATGCCCTCGACCAGCGTGGTCATGGCCGTACCGCCGACACAGGCACCCTGGGCCTCTACGCCGAACAGGATGGCTGGAACAAAGTGGTGGGCGACCTCGCCAGCCTCAACCAGCATATCGGCCAGCAACAGCCGGGCGTGCCGATCATCCTGCTGGGCCACAGCATGGGCAGCTACATCGCCCAGGCCTATCTGTTGCACCACAGCGCCAGCCTGAACGGGGCGATTCTCAGCGGCTCGAATTTCCAACCGGTGGCGCTGTACCGTGCCGCGCGGTTGATCGCCCGGGCCGAACGCCTGCGTCAGGGCGTGCGGGGGCGCAGTGCGCTGATCGAGTTCCTGTCGTTCGGTTCGTTCAACAAGGCGTTCAAGCCCAATCGCACGGCGTTCGACTGGCTCAGCCGCGACCCAGTGGAGGTCGATCGCTATATCAATGACCCACTCTGCGGTTTCCGCTGCACCAACCAGCTGTGGATCGACCTGTTGGGCGGCTTGCAGCAGATCAGCAAAGCGTCCAATCTCGCGCAGATCGACCCTGGCCTGCCGATCCTGGTGATCGGCGGCGAATGTGATCCGGTCAGCGAGGGCAAACGTCTCAAAAGCCTGGCCCATGCCCTGCGTGACGCCGGCTGCCAGCACTTGCAATTGAATATTTACCCGCAGGCGCGTCACGAAGTGTTCAATGAAACCAATCGCGACGAAGTCACAGCGGATGTGCTGACGTGGCTGGAACACGCCCTGACGTTGCGCAGACCCGCCCGCTGCGAATAATTTTTCCAGTAAAATCAGATCATTACATTACCGATTAGCCACAGGATGCACCTTTAGATGACTCAGGTTACCAACACTCCGTACGAAGCCCTCGAAGTCGGCCAGACCGCCAGCTACAGCAAACTCGTCGAAGAACGCGACATCCAGCTGTTCGCCGCCATGTCGGGCGACCACAACCCGGTGCACTTGGATGCCGAATACGCCAAGGCGACCATGTTCAAGGAGCGTATCGCCCACGGCATGTTCAGCGGTGCGCTGATCAGCGCGGCGGTAGCCTGTGAGCTGCCTGGGCCGGGCACTATTTACATCGGCCAACAGATGAGCTTCCAGAAGCCGGTGAAGATCGGCGACACCCTGACCGTGCGCCTGGAAATCCTTGAGAAGCTGCCCAAATTCCGAGTGCGCATCGCCACGCGTGTCTTCAACCAGCGCGATGAGTTGGTGGTGGACGGTGAGGCCGAGATTCTGGCCCCGCGCAAGCAACAAGTGGTGGAACTGACCCAGTTGCCGCCGATCAGCATTGGCTAAAGTCCACGCAAAATAAATGTGGGAGCGGGCTTGTGTGGGAGCGGGCTTGCTCGCGAAGACGGACGGTCAGTCACCGCTATGGTGACTGATCTACCAC
>NZ_JBSVVZ010000137.1:0-3276 GCF_054071875.1 Pseudomonas sp. SDO524_S393
GCCTGCGTATCGAGCTGGGCGAAATCGAAGCGCGTTTGCTGGAACACGATTGGGTGCGTGAAACCGCCGTATTGGCCGTCGATGGCAAGTTCCTGGTGGGCTACCTGGTGCTGCAAGACGCCGGCGAGGATTGGCGCGACGTACTCAGCGCGCACCTGGCCCGGCAGTTGCTGGACTATATGGTCCCGGCGCAATGGATGTTGCTGGAACAGATGCCGCTGAGTCCGAACGGTAAGCTCGACCGCAAGGCCTTGCCAAAACCCGAGGCCGCGCAGCACTACGAAGCGCCGCAAAGCGCCCTCGAACAGCAGATCGCCGCGATCTGGGCCGACGTGCTGGGCGTCGAACACGTGGGCCTGAATGACAACTTCTTCGAGCGCGGCGGCGACTCGATCATCTCGATCCAGGTGGTCAGCCGGGCCCGTGCCGCCGGTATTCATTTCACCGCCAAAGCATTGTTTCAGCACCAGACCGTGCGCAGCCTGGCCCGTGTGGCGCAGTTGCAGCGTGTGCGGGTGATCGACCAGGGGCCGGTGCAGGGCGAGACGCCGCTGCTGCCGTTCCAGCAGTTGTTTTTCGAGCTCGACCTGCCGCAGCGGCACCACTGGAACCAGTCGGTGCTGTTGACGCCCCGCGAGCCCTTGCAGGCCGAGCGGCTGGAAGCGGCGCTGCAGGCCCTCGCTCGACACCACGATGTGTTGCGCCTGCGCTTCAGCCAGCAGGCCGACGGTTGGGTTGCCCGTCATGAAGCGCCGGCCTCGGCGTTGGTGTGGCAGGAGCCCGTGAACGACGCCGCCCAACTGCAAGCCCTGGGCGAGCGTGCCCAGCGCAGCCTCGACTTGCAAAATGGCCCGCTGTTGCGCGCGGTACTCGCCGACCTGGCCGATGGCAGCCAGCGCCTGTTGCTGGTGATGCACCACTTGGTGGTGGACGGCGTGTCGTGGCGGATCTTCCTCGAAGACGTGCAAAGCCTGTATCGCCAGCAGCGCTTGCCGGCCAAGACCTCCTCGTTCAAAGCCTGGGCCGAGCGCCTTCAAGCCCACGCCCGCAGTGACGCCATGCAGCCGCAGAAGGACTTCTGGTTGCAGCAATTGCAGGGGGTTGCCGCCGATCTGCCGTGCCGTGATCCGCACGGCGCACGCCCGGGCCGACTGGCCCGGACGGTGGTCAGCCAACTGGATGCCGAGCGCACCCGGCAACTGCTGCAACAGGCCCCCACGGCTTACCGCACCCAGATCAACGACCTGCTGCTGACCGCCCTGGCGCGGGTGGTCTGCGAATGGACCGGGCAGGCCTCCAGCCTGATCCAGCTGGAAGGCCATGGCCGTGAAGAGCTGTTCGACGACATCGACCTGAGCCGTACCCTGGGCTGGTTCACCAGCCTGTTCCCGGTGCGCCTGACCCCGGACGACAGCCTGGCGGGCTCGATCAAGCAGATCAAGGAGCAACTGCGCGCCGTGCCCGACAAGGGCCTGGGTTTCGGCGCGTTGCGTTACCTGGGCGATGACGCCACGCGCCAGGCATTCAGCCAGTTGCCGGTACCGCGCATCACCTTCAACTACTTGGGCCAGTTCGACGGCAGTTTCGATCAGCCTGACAGCCTGTTCGCCCCGGCGTCGGAAAATGCCGGTGCCGAACAAAACCCCGACGCGCCACTGGGCAACTGGCTGACCCTCAACGGCCAGGTGTATGGCGGCGAACTGCGCCTGGGCTGGACGTTCAGCCCGCTGATGTTCGACCCGCAGGTGATCGAGGCCTTGAGCCTGGCGTTCACCCGCGAACTGGAACGTCTGGTGGAGCATTGCTGCACCCCGGGCAACAGCGGCTTTACTGTTTCGGATTTCCCGCTGTCACGCCTGAACCCGGCGCAACTGGAGTCGCTGCCGCTGGTGGCCGATGCCGTGGAAGATATCTACAGCTTGTCGCCGATGCAGCAGGGCATGCTGTTCCACACCCTGTACGAGCAGGCGGCGGGCGACTACATCAACCAGATACGCGTGAGCGCCGAGCACCTGGATGTGGCGCGCTTTCAGCAGGCCTGGCAGGCCACGGTGCAGGCCCATGACGTGCTGCGCAGCGGGTTCTTCTGGGAAGGGCAGCTGGAGTGGCCGTGCCAGGTGGTGTACCGCGAGGCGCAGATACAGGTCGAAGAACTCGACTGGCGCGCCATGCCCGAACGCGAGCTTGAACTGCAAAACTTGCAGCAGGCCCAACGCCGCCAGGGCTTCGACCTGACCCGGGCGCCGCTGGTGCGGGTGCTGCTGGTGCGCACCGATGAGCAACGCCATGAACTGATCTACACCAACCACCACATCCTGATGGATGGCTGGAGCAATTCACGGCTGTTCGGCGAAGTGCTGCAACGCTATGCCGGGGTGGCCGTGCCACAGGCGACGGGGCGTTACCGCGATTACATCGCCTGGCTGCAACAGCGCGATGCCGGTGCCACCGAAGCGTTCTGGCGCGATCAACTGAGCGCGCTGCACACGCCGACGCGCCTGGGCGCCAGTCAACCGCTGGCGCTGGAAGGGCATGGCGACCATCGCCAGGGCCTGGACCTTGGGTTGACGGCTCGCCTGGACGCCTTCGCCCGTCAACACAAAGTCACTCTGAATACCTTGATCCAGTCCGCCTGGCTGATGCTGTTGCAACGGCACAGCGGGCAGCCGGTGGTGGCGTTCGGCGCTACCGTGGCCGGGCGTCCGGCGGAATTGCCGGGTGTGGAGCAACAGGTCGGGCTGTTTATCAATACCCTGCCGGTGATCAGCCCCGTGGACGCGCAGCAGTCGGTGGCTGAGTTGTTGCAGGCGGTGCAGGCGCGCAATCTGGCCCTGCGCGAGCATGAACACACGCCGTTGTACGACATTCAACGTTGGGCGGCCACCGCCGGCGAGGCGCTGTTCGACACGTTGCTGGTGTTCGAAAACTACCCGGTGTCCAAGGCCTTGGAGCAGGGCGGCGGCAGCGGCATCAAATTTGGTCTGCCCAATGCCCATGAGCAGACCAGTTACCCCCTGACAGTGTTGGTGGACCTGGGCGAGACGCTGACCCTGCAATTCAGCTTCGCCCGCGCGCATTTCAGCGACAAGGCGGTGCACGCTTATGGCCGGCACCTGGTCAATCTGCTGCAAGGGATGATCCTGGACGGTCAGCAGCGGGTGGGTGACGTGCCGATGCTGGAGAGGGGCGAGCGCCAACAACTGCTGTGCGAGTGGAACGCCACTGAGCGCGACTACCCGCAAGGCCAGTGGGTACACCAATTGTTCGAAGCCCAGG
>NZ_JBSVVZ010000138.1:0-3260 GCF_054071875.1 Pseudomonas sp. SDO524_S393
GGAGTGCGCAGCGCTCCCGCTTTATGTGGGGCCGCTGCGCAGCCCAGCGCGGGACAAGCCCGCTCACTACAAAGAGGTGGGGGTTTAAGGGTTTCGGCACACGCATTGCTTTATCCATTCATCTGCCCGGATACAGGAGCAATCGTTACCCCCCGACCCAGAGCCGACCCCATAAGAAAGTAAGGACCAGGCCTGTTGGCACCCTTAGCCACGGGCTCATAAAAATATGCGTTTTTCAAAGCGGCAGTGCCCCCATGCGTCCCTCGGCACTGACAAGGTACTGGAATGGCTCGATCTTTCTTCGATGAAATGAATGACGCACAAGGCGTTTGCCGTGCGCACTATCAGGAATTCTCCCGCTGGCTGGCCAACACGCCGCCGGAACTGCTGGCCCAGCGCCGTCGCGAAGCCGATCTGCTGTTCCATCGGGCCGGGATCACCTTCACGCTCTATGGCGACGAACAGGACACCGAGCGCCTGATCCCCTTCGACATCATCCCCCGCAGCATCCCCGCCAGCGAATGGAGCGTGATCGAACGCGGCTGTATCCAGCGCGTGAATGCGCTGAACATGTTTCTCGCCGACATCTACCATGACCAGCGCATCATCAAGGCCGGAATCATCCCGGCGGACCAGGTGCTGGGCAATGAGGGTTACCAGAAGGCCATGATCGGCCTGGACCTGCACCGCAACCTCTATTCGCATATTTCCGGCGTGGACCTGGTGCGCGACGGCGACGGCACCTACTACGTACTGGAAGACAACCTGCGCACCCCCAGCGGCGTCAGCTACATGCTTGAAGACCGCAAGATGATGATGCGCCTGTTCCCGGAAGTGTTCGCCAAACAGCGCATCGCGCCGGTGGACCACTACCCCAACCTGCTGCTCAAGACTCTCAAAAGCGCCAGCCGCCTGGACAACCCCAATGTGGTGGTGCTGACCCCGGGCCGCTTCAACAGTGCGTTTTTCGAACATGCGTTTCTGGCCCGGGAAATGGGTGTGGAACTGGTGGAAGGCGCCGACCTGTTCGTGCAGGACCTCAAGGTGTTCATGCGCACCACCGACGGCCCCAAGGCCGTGGACGTGATCTACCGCCGCATCGACGACGCCTTCCTCGACCCGTTGGCGTTCAACCCGCAGTCGATGCTCGGCGTGCCCGGCCTGGTCGCCGCCTATTGCGCCGGCAATGTGGTACTGGCCAATGCCATCGGTACCGGCGTGGCCGACGACAAGTCGATCTACCCTTATGTGCCGGAAATGATCCGCTTCTACCTGGATGAAGAACCGGTGCTGCAAAACGTGCCGACGTTCCAGTGCCGCAAACCGGATGAACTGTCCCATGTACTGGCCAACCTGCCGGAGCTGGTGGTCAAGGAAACCCAGGGCTCGGGCGGCTACGGCATGCTGGTGGGCCCGGCATCGAGCGCCGCCGAGATCGAGGACTTCCGCCAGCGTATCAAGGCGCGGCCCCACGCGTACATCGCCCAGCCGACCCTGAGCCTGTCCACCTGCCCCACCTTCGTCGAAAACGGCATCGCGCCCCGGCACATCGACCTGCGCCCCTTCGTGCTGTCGGGCAAGGAAACCCGCCTGGTCCCCGGCGGCCTGACGCGGGTGGCGCTGAAGGAAGGCTCGTTGATCGTCAACTCGTCGCAAGGCGGCGGAACCAAGGACACCTGGGTGGTGGAGGGCTGAATCATGCTGAGTAGAACCGCCGCGGACCTGTACTGGATGTCCCGTTATCTGGAGCGTGCCGAGAACCTGGCGCGCATGCTGGAAGTCAGTTACTCGCTGTCGTTGATGCCCCAGGCCGGGCGCAGCGACGGCCTCGACGAACTGGCCATGTCGCTGCTCAGCAGCGGCACCCTGGACAGTTACCTCGAGCGTCACAAGCAACTCGACGCCGAGCGCATGTTGCATTTCTTTGCCCTCGACGAAGAAAACCCCGCCAGCATCTACAACTGCCTGCGCGCCGCCCGGGGCAATGCCCATGCGGTACGCGGGCGCATTACCGCCGACATGTGGGAAAACCTCAATGCCACCTGGCTGGAAATGCGCAGCATCGCCGCCGGCGGCCTGGCGCGGCACGGCATCAGCCACTTCTGTGACTGGGTCAAGCAGCGCTCGCACCTGTTTCGTGGTGCGACATCCGGGACGATCATGCGCAATGACGCCTACCGCTTCATTCGCCTGGGCACCTTTGTCGAACGCGCCGACAACACCCTGCGTCTGCTCGATGCACGTTACGAGATGTTCGGCGAAGAGTCGGAAGAAGTCAGCGATCTCTCGGCACGCGGCTATTACCAATGGAGCGCCCTGCTCCGTGCGTTGTCGTCGTTCGAGGCCTATACCGAGCTGTACCCCAACGCCTTGAACGCCCGCTCGGTCTCCGAGCTGCTGCTGTTGCGCAGTGACGTGCCGCGCTCATTGCACGCCTGCATCGAGGAGTTGAGCCACATCCTCGCCGACCTGCCCGGCAGCTACGGGCGCACGGCCCAACGCTTGGCCGCCGAGTTCGAAGCACGGCTGCGCTACACCGGCATCGATGAAATCCTCGACGCGGGCCTGCACAGCCGGCTCACGGAGTTCATCGACACGGTGCGTGAACTGGCGCGGGCGATTCACAGCTCCTACCTGGAGGTGGTGTAAAGCCTGTTCACTCCAGTCACTCAACTGTCAGTTCGGGTGATTGACCGCGCTTCGGTACCGCTCTTATGTTGGGCAGGTGAACCGCCTTCCCACCATAAGAACAGGTACAGCGCATGTCCGAATTGAAACTCGCCCCCGCAGCCGCCCAGACCCTGCAACGCTGGCACGGCATGCTGGCCAACCGCGACCTCACCGCCCTGCCCGCACTGCTGGCCGCCGATGCGGTGTTCCGCTCGCCCATGGCTCATACGCCCTACCCCGGTGCGCCGGTGGTGTCGATGATCCTCAACACCGTGATCAATGTGTTCGAAGACTTCGTGTACCACCGCGAACTCGCCACCGCCGACGGCCTGAGTGTGGTGCTGGAATTCAGCGCACGGGTCGGCGACAAGCAGCTCAAAGGCATCGACCTGATCCGCTTCGACGAACAAGGGCAGATCATCGAGTTCGAAGTGATGATCCGCCCCCTGAGCGGGTTGCAGGCCCTGGGTGAAGAAATGGGCCGGCGCCTGGCGCCCTATTTGGCCAAGGCCAAATCCCAAGCCTGACACAGGACCACTGTGAGAGCGGGCTTGCTCGCGAAAGCGGTGGGTCAGTAACAGATGAGTTGC
>NZ_JBSVVZ010000139.1:0-2849 GCF_054071875.1 Pseudomonas sp. SDO524_S393
ACAGGGAAATGCATTCCAAGTGTGGGAGCTGGCTTGCCTGCGAAGGCCGCACCGCGGTCTACCGTTGTAACACCAGAATCCTGGATAGCAATTCATCCCGATCGATATAGCACCCCTGAAAATGCCGCGCCCCGGATGTCGGGTCGAACGCATTGCGCGCATGCAGCGTGCGGCGGTTGTCGAAGCACCACAATTCGCCCGGGTTCAAGCGTTGCACTACACGAAAGCGATCCTCCCGCGTCATCGCGATAAACCGCCGATACGCGCGATACAGCAACGGCATCTGCTCCACACTGGCGTCGAACGGCCCGCGCAGAAAGTTGGCCATGCGGATCTCCGACACGTCACCCAGCGCATCCAGCGCAATGATCGGTGCAAGCCGGCGATAGTCGCTGTGGCGGTCTTTATTGCGAAACTCCACGGGGATTTCACAGAGTGCACGGAACGCCTCGGGGTCTTCCTTGCGCAGGGCCTGGGCGATGGCAAAACCGTCGACAAAAATACTTTCGCCGCCGTCGGCGTCATTCACCAGGCAATGCAGAAATTGCAGGCCGGGTTGCAGCTCGCGCGTGGGCAAGTCCGTGTGCAAGGGCAGGTTGAAGGCGGTGTAGGCGTTGCTGTCGGCATCGGCCTTGGACTGTACGTTGAACAGCACGCCGAAGTTGCTCTCGCGGATGAATGAAATGCGCTTGGCGATAAGTGCCAGGGAGCCAGGCTCGGTGGGCACGCCACGGATCTGCGTCAGGCCTGTGTCGCGCAACGCCAGTAGCCATTGCAGCAACCCGTCGGGGTCTTGCATGACGGTTGCATAATCGAAAACCGGCAGCTGGAAATGGCTGTCCCACAGTTGGGCCCTGGGTTTCGCCGCGCGGCGCTCCGCGCGGGATTCGTCATCGTAGGCGTGGGCCCGCAACCAACCCGGGTCGAACCGGCTGTGGTGGCCGCCACGCCATTCCACACTCAGGTCGCCCTGCTCGATACGCGCAGTGAGCGCGGTGAGCGGCTCGTCCACATCGACGATCTCCAGCACCTGTTCACGGGTCACGCTGTACACGCAATGTGCACACGGGCAGTTGTCCCGCAGCCACTGATGATGGAAGGGGCTGATACGCCCGTCGGCCCAGCGCACGCGAATCTGATCGTCAAGCACCTGCACCTCGTCGAGGTCGCAGATCTTCGGGTAAGTACGGAAATCGGCAACAGCGGCGGCGGTTTGCATGGTAGCTCCTTGGTTTTATTTTTTGGGTGGCAGTCCAATCACTCGGCCCAGCAGGGCAGGGCGCGGCAGGTCGGCCTGTGCTGCGCTGATGGCCGCGAGTCTTTCCCGGGTGGCCTCGGTGAAGGGCGCTGCCTGCGGGCCGGCGAGGTCGACGTGCAACAGCATCTGCTCGTTGCCCGCCAGCTCCTTCGCGTCACCGACCAGATGCAGGCTGTGGTAGAGGTGCAGGCGCTTGGCATCGAAGGCGATGATCTGGGTGTGCACTTCGACTTCGGCGCCCAGCTTCACCTCGTGCAGGTAATTGAGGTGCAGCTCCAGGGTGAACAGCGAATGGCCGCTGGCTTCACGGTTTTCGCTGTCCAGGCCCAGGGTGTCCATCAGCGCGTCGGTGGCGTAGCTGAAGATCAGCAGGTAGAACGCATCGCGCAGGTGGCCGTTGTAGTCCACCCAGTCGGGCTGGATGTGGGTGGTGTAAGTGGTCAATGCAGGCATGGTGTGGGTTCCGAAAATGTACTCGGTCAACTGTGGGAGCGGGCAAGCCGGCTCCCACAGAGAATCAACAGCGGTTATTCGGCGAAGCTCATACCATGTTTTTCCTTGGCGGTTTTCACCGCCTCCAGCACCGCCAGCAGTGCATCATCACGATAGCGTTCCAGTGCCGAAATACTGTGTTTGCCCAACTGATCGCTGGTGCCGTCGACCACATCGTCGATCAACTTGTCGGTCAGTTCCGGCGCCGGCAGGTAGGTCCACGGCAACTGCAGGGCCGGGCCGAATTGCGCCATGAAGTGGCGCATGCCGGCATCGCCGCCCGCCAGGGTGTAGGTGAGGAAGGTGCCCATGAACGACCAGCGCAGGCCCGCACCGAAGCGGATGGCATCGTCGATTTCGCCGGTGGTCGCCACGCCGTCGTTGACCAGGTGCAGCGCCTCGCGCCACAGCGCTTCGAGCAGGCGGTCAGCGATGAAACCCGGCACTTCCTTGCGCACATGCAACGGGCGCATGCCGAGGAATTCATACACCTGCATCGCTGCCTGGATCGCTTGCGGCGCGGTATTTTTGCCACCCACCACTTCCACCAGCGGCAGCAAGTAAACCGGGTTGAACGGGTGGCCGACCACGCAGCGTTCCGGATGGGTCGAGCCCTCGTAGAACTCGCTCGGCAACAGGCCCGAGGTGCTGGAGCCGATCAACGCATTCGGCTTGGCCGCCGCGCTGATCTTGCTGTGCAGGTCCAGCTTCAGCTCCAGGCGTTCCGGGGCGCTTTCCTGGATGAAGTCGGCGTCTTTCACGCACTCTTCAATGGTTGCGACAAAGCGCAGGCGGTCTTGTGATGCGCCGGGGGCCAGGCCTTGTTTTTCCAGGGCGCCCCAGGCATTGGCGACGCGTTTGCGCAGCGCTGCTTCAGCGCCGGGCGCCGGGTCCCAGGCGACCACGTCCAGGCCGTGGGCCAGGGCACGGGACACCCAGCCGCTGCCGATGACACCGCTGCCGAGGGCGGCGAAGGTTTTGATTTCTGTGATAAAGCTCATGGCAAATTCCTAAAGTTTTCGCAAATTCTGTTGTGGCAACGGGTTCAAAATGTGGGAGCGGGCTTGCTCGCGAATGCGGTGGGTCAGTCAGCACATCA
>NZ_JBSVVZ010000140.1:0-2347 GCF_054071875.1 Pseudomonas sp. SDO524_S393
CCCAACAATGCTGCCGCAATATTTCTGGAAGACCGGGGCGCCAGGGTTTGGGGCGGCTCCGCCACCCAGCGCGGGCAAGCCCGCTCACTACAACCAACCCTCCCCAAGTATTCAGGCAAAAAAATACCCCGGCCTTTCGACCGGGGCATTTCTTCATACAGCGACAGCGTTAGTGGTTAACCGCCCCACTCGCCCCCAGGCCAGTCTGCGAACGCACAAACTGCGGGAAGTACAGCGCACGCTCTTTCTCTGCCGCCGCCGACTTGTCGGTGATGGAGAAGAACCAGATGCCGATGAACGCGATGATCATCGAGAACAGCGCCGGGTACTCGTACGGGAAGATGGCTTTTTCATGGTGCAGGATCGAGACCCAGATGGTCGGGCCGAGCACCATCAGGCCAACGGCGCTGAGCAGGCCCAGCCAGCCGCCGATCATTGCGCCACGGGTGGTGAGGTTTTTCCAGTACATGGAAAGCAGCAACACCGGGAAGTTACAGCTGGCGGCAATGGAGAACGCCAGGCCGACCATGAACGCGATGTTCTGGCTTTCGAACAGGATACCCAGGCCGATCGCCAATACACCCAAGGCAATGGTGGTGATCTTCGATACGCGAATCTCATCCTTGTCGTTGGCCTTGCCTTTCTTGATCACGCTGGCATACAGGTCGTGGGACACCGCCGAAGCGCCGGCCAGGGTCAAGCCGGCAACCACCGCCAGGATGGTGGCGAACGCCACGGCCGAGATGAAGCCCAGGAAGATACTGCCACCCACCGCGTTGGCCAGGTGCACCGCCGCCATGTTGTTACCACCCAGCAAGGCGCCTGCGGCATCCTTGAACGCCGGGTTGGTGCTGACCAGCAGAATCGCGCCGAAGCCAATGATGAAGGTCAGGATGTAGAAGTAACCGATGAAACCTGTGGCGTAGAACACGCTCTTGCGAGCTTCCTTGGCGTCACTCACGGTGAAGAAGCGCATCAGGATGTGTGGCAGGCCAGCGGTACCGAACATCAGTGCAAGCCCCAGGGAGAATGCAGAGATCGGGTCTTTCACCAGGCCGCCCGGACTCATGATCGCTTCACCTTTGGGGTGAACCTTGGTGGCCTCGGAGAACAGCAGGTTGAAGTCGAAGTTGACGTGCTTCATCACCATCAACGCCATGAACGACGCGCCGGACAGCAGCAGCACCGCCTTGATGATCTGCACCCAGGTGGTCGCCAGCATGCCGCCGAACAGCACGTACAGCACCATCAGGATACCCACCAGAATCACCGCCACATGGTAGTCCAGGCCGAACAGCAACTGGATCAGCTTGCCCGCCCCCACCATCTGCGCGATCAGGTAGAACGCCACCACCACCAGCGAGCCGCACGCCGACAGGCTGCGGATCTGGGTCTGGCCCAGGCGATAGGACGCCACGTCGGCAAAGGTGTACTTGCCCAGGTTGCGCAGGCGCTCGGCGATCAGGAACAGAATGATCGGCCAGCCCACCAGGAAGCCGATCGAGTAGATCAGGCCGTCATAACCGGAGGTGTAGACCAGCGCGGAAATCCCCAGGAAGGACGCCGCCGACATGTAGTCACCGGCAATGGCCAGGCCGTTCTGGAAACCGGTGATCTTGCCGCCGGCCGCGTAGTAGTCGGCCGCCGACTTGTTGCGCTTGGAGGCCCAGTAGGTGATGCACAGGGTGGCACCCACGAATGCAATGAACATCACGATGGCCGAGACGTTCAGCGGTTGCTTGTGCACTTCACCGGTCAATGCGTCCGCCGCCCAGAGCGCCGGAGCAAAGAGCGAAGCGCCGAATACTGCCAGTAGACGCCGGATCATTGCGCAGCCTCCTTGAGAATCGCAGCGTTCAGGTCGTCAAACTCGCCATTGGCCCGGCGCACGTAGATGCCTGTCAGCACGAAGGCAGACACAATCAGCCCGACGCCCAGGGGAATGCCCCAGGTAATCGACGAACCAGGGCTAAGCTTGGCCCCCAGTACTTGTGGCCCATAGGCGATCAACAGGATGAAAGCGGAGTAAAGCCCTAGCATGATCGCCGAGAGAATCCAGGCGAACCTTTCCCTTTTTCTCACCAGCTCCTTGAAGCGCGGGCTGTCTTGAATCGAGAGGTAAATGCTGTCGTTCATTGTTTTTATCCTCGCAGCACAGCTTTTTTATTATTGGAACGTATCCACTGTATGCGGCTGCACAAAGGGTTCCAGACGACCTTAGTAGTAGAAGGAGATAGCAACTTCGCAAGTTTTGCGGCCAACAAATAAACCGCAGCCTGAAATACACACAAAAATGTGGGAGCGGGCTTGCCCGCGAATGCCGTGTGCCAGTCAATACGTCTGTCAC
>NZ_JBSVVZ010000141.1:0-2256 GCF_054071875.1 Pseudomonas sp. SDO524_S393
AGTCAGTACATTGCTCGCTGATAGACCGCTATCGCAGGCAAGCCAGCTCCCACACACGCCCGCTCCCACATTTTTATCCGCGTTTATTCAGTTGAACACCGAGTCATAGGCAAACAACGCCGGTGCCCCGCCGGTGTGCAGGAAAATGATCGGGCCGTCTTCGAATCGCTGACGCCCCAAGCCATCCAGCAGTCCGGCCATGGCCTTGCCAGTGTAGACGGGGTCCAGCAACAAACCTTCCTGGCTGGCCAGCAGCTTGACCGCCGCCAGGGTGCCGGCATTGGGTTCGCCGTAGCGCGGGCCGAAGTATTCGTCCCACAGGATCACCTTGAAGGCCTCGGGAATCTCCACCCCCAACAACTCGGCGGTGCGTTCGGCCAGGCCTTGCACTTTCGGGCGCTGGGCTTCGTCGGTGCGCGAAACCGTCACGCCGATCACCGGCAGGTTCGGCAGTGCTTCGCTCAAGGCCAGGGCCAGGCCGCTGTGGGTGCCGGCGCTGCCGGACGCCAGCACCACGGCGGCAAACTCGATGCCGCTGTCTTCGATCTGCCCGGCCAGTTCCAGGCCGGCGCGCACATAACCCAGGGCGCCGAGGGCGTTGGAGCCGCCGATGGGGACCAGGTACGGCTTCTTGCCGTTGCTGCGCAGACGGTCGGCGAGGGCATTGAGTTGCTCGTCGACGTTGTCGAGGTTTTCCACCAATTCCACCTTGGCGTCGAACAGCTCCAGCAGCAGGCGGTTGCCGTTGCCCAGGTAGTTGGGGTCTTCGGTGCCGGTGGGGTTTTCCAGCAGGGCAACGCAGCCCAGGCCGAGCTTGGCGGCCAGGGCGGCGGTCTGGCGCACGTGATTGGACTGGATCGCACCGGCGGTCACCAGGGTGTCGGCACCCTGGGCGATGGCATCGGCGGCCAGGTATTCGAGTTTGCGCAGCTTGTTGCCGCCCATGGCCAGCGGTGTGGTGTCGTCGCGCTTGACGTAAATGTCCCTGCCCAGCCAGGCCGACAGCCGCTCGAGTTTTTCCAGGGCGGTGGCACCGCCCAGCAGTTCCAGACGGTTAAAGCGGTCGAGCTGTTGTTTGATCATGGCTACGCACGGGTAATAAGTGATGGGGCGACTATAGGCAGGCACTTTTCATCGGGCAACCGTCAATCGCTTATGCCGACAGGTTCTTAGCATCACACCATTGGTTCTTAAGGGCGGGGAAGGCTCATACCGTAAAGTGATGGCCATTTCGTCAGGAGTGAAGACCGTGAGTGAGCGTTCCAGTCATTGGCAATTGCAGACCATCGTCAGCCAGCTGCGCAGCGCCCGGGACCAGTGGCGCACGCGCAATGGCCGGTTGAGCGGCGAGCATGGTGGCCGTGAGTTGCCGTCGCGCGAAGCCGTGGCGCAGATTCTCGAAGCCCTGTGCGGCGCGCTGTTCCCCATGCGCCTGGGGCCGGTGGACCTGCGTGAAGAAAGTGAGGATTTTTACGTCGGCCACACCCTGGACGTGGCATTGAACGCGCTGCTCGCCCAGGCGCGCCTGGAACTGCGCTACGCCGCGCGCCAGAGCGGTCAGGATGACAGCGCCGTCGACGCCCATGCCATCCGGCTGATCCAGGATTTTGCCCTGGCCTTGCCATCCCTGCGCAGCCTGTTGGATACCGACGTGCTGGCCGCCTACCACGGCGATCCGGCGGCGCGCAGCGTGGATGAGGTGCTGCTGTGCTATCCGGGGATCCTGGCGGTGATCCACCATCGCCTTGCCCACCACTTGTACCGTGCGGGTCTGCCGCTGTTGGCCCGCATCAGCGCGGAAATCGCCCACTCGGCCACCGGTATCGACATTCACCCGGGTGCGCAGATCGGCCCGAGTTTCTTTATCGACCATGGCACCGGTGTGGTGATTGGCGAAACCGCGATCATCGGTGAGCGCGTGCGCATTTATCAGGCCGTTACGCTGGGCGCCAAGCGCTTCCCGGCGGATGAAGACGGGCAATTGCAGAAGGGCCACCCGCGCCACCCTATTGTTGAAGACGATGTAGTGATCTACGCCGGAGCGACAATACTGGGGCGCATCACCATCGGCAAAGGCTCCACCATCGGCGGCAACGTGTGGCTGACGCGCAGCGTGCCGGCGGGGGCGAACATCACCCAGGCGAACCTGCAGCACGATGACGGCACGCAAAAATAAGTCGAACACGGCCCAATGTGGGAGCTGGCTTGCCTGCGATAGCGGTCTTTCAGCCAGTGATGTGCTGACTGATCCAGCGC
>NZ_JBSVVZ010000142.1:0-2226 GCF_054071875.1 Pseudomonas sp. SDO524_S393
ATGGGCCAGGCGGTTGGCCTGGCGGTTCAGCTCGGCATAACTGATCGACTGCTCGCCCAGGCACAGGGCAACCGCGTCGGGACGCTGACGAACCTGGGCCTCGAAAAGCCCCTGCACCCCCGCCACGTCTTCGAACGCCGGTACGCTGCGGTTCCAGTCCTGCAACAAGGCGCGCTGCTCGTCGTCCACCAACAGACCCAGCTGCGCAATGCGATTACCCGCGCGCCCGACCACCGCCCGCAACAGGTTCTGCCAATGCTCGGCCATGCGCTGCACGGTGGTGGCGTCGAACAAGTCAGTGGCGTAGGTCAGCGACGCGCCGATGCCCTCGGGGGACTCCTGGGTATCCAGGCTCAGGTCGAACGGCGCGCTCTGGCTGTCCCACTCCAGCGCTTCCACTCCCAGCCCCGGCAACTGCTGTTCGCCACGGGCCTTACGCCCTTCGGTCTGGTGGTTGAACATCACCTGGAACAGCGGGTTATGGCTCAGGCTGCGCTCCGGTTGCAGCGCTTCCACCAACTGTTCGAAGGGCAAGTCCTGGTGACTCTGGGCCTCCAGCGCCCGCTGTTTGACCTGGGCCAGCAACTGGCTGAAGGTCATGTGCCCGTCGATATCGGCCTTGAGCACCTGGGTGTTGACGAAGAAACCGATAAGGCGCTCGGTTTCCGCGCGGTTGCGGTTGGCGATCGGCACGCCGACGCGAATATCCGACTGCCCGCTGTAGCGATACAACAGGGTCTGGAACGAAGCCAGCAACAGCATGAACAGGGTCACACCCTCGCGCTGGGCCAAGGCTTTCAGGCCGTTGACCAAGGCCGCGTCCAGGCCGATGTCCACCCTCGCGCCACGATAGCTCTGCACCGCCGGGCGCGGATGATCCAGCGGCAGCTCCAGCACCGGCTGTTCGCCGCCCAACTGCTCGCGCCAATAGCCCAGTTGCCGCTCTTTTTCACCGGCTTCCATCCAGCTGCGTTGCCACAGGGCATAGTCCGGGTACTGGATCGGCAACTCGGGCAGGCGCGCGTCCTGACCCTGACTGTAGGCGACGTACAACTGCACCAGCTCATCGACCATCACTTGCATCGACACGCCATCGGAAACGATGTGGTGCAGCACCAGCACCAGCACGTGTTCATCGGGCGCCAGTTGCAGCAACTTGACCCGCAGCAGCGGGCCTTGCTGCAGGTCGAAAGGCTTGGCGACTTCCGCCTGCACCAACGCTTCGAGCCGGGTGGAGTCGCCGGGTTCATGGGCGATATCCACACGCAGTTCAGGCTTGACCACTTGCAGCACCTGGTCGGCGTCCTGGTGCAGGTGGGTACGCAGGCTTTCGTGACGGGCGATCAGCGTATCGAAGCTGCGCTGCAAGGCCGCGTGATCCAGGCGACCGCGCAGGCGCAAGGCACGCGGCAGGTGGTACGCCGCGCTGTGCGGCTCCAACTGCCACAAAAACCACTGGCGTTCCTGGGCATAGGAGAGTCGCAGCGCTTCACCGTCCTGACGCTTGAAAACCGGGGCAATCTCAAACAGGTTGATGCCTTGTTGCTTGAGCATGACCGCCAACGCTTTCTTTTGCTGCGCAGAAAGTGAACCCACCGACTCGATTAATGCTTGCACGCCACGCCCCTCAGGAAATCAATTTATCCAAATCTTCTGCTGATAGACGTTTGAGAGCCTCCAAGGATTTAGCCAATGCATCCTGCACTGGCGAATTATTTGTCTGGCGGGACGCCACGTAGCGACTGAAGTCGCCCAGGGTGGGCGTGGTGAAAATCGATTTGACGTCGAACTCGGCATGCAACTGATCGCGCAGGCGCACCACCACTTGCGTGGCCAACAGCGAGTGCCCGCCCAGTTCGAAGAAGTTGTCGTCAAGGCCGACGCGCTCAACGTCCAGCACGTCGGCCCAGATCGCGGCGATCTGCTGTTCCAGCTGGCTGGCCGGCGCCACATATTCGCGGGCTTGCAGGTTGGCATCGGCTTTGGGCAGCGCCTTGCGGTCGAGCTTGCCGTTGGGACTCAGCGGCATCTGTTCCAGCAGCATCCATTGCGCCGGGACCATATAGTCCGGCAACTGCTGGGCCAGGTGCGCACTGAGTACGTCGCGCCAATCATCACCGGCGTTTTGCAGCACCAGGTAGCCCACCAGGTATTTGCCATCGACGGCCAACACGGCGGTTTCACGCACCCAATCGTGTTCCAGCAAACGCGCTTCGATTTCGCCCA
>NZ_JBSVVZ010000143.1:0-2187 GCF_054071875.1 Pseudomonas sp. SDO524_S393
AGTCAATATTTCCAGTGACTGGCACACCGCTATCGCAGGCAAGCCAGCTCCCACATTTGGCTTTGAGGTGCTCTCAAAAATGTGCAGGACCTATAAACACCACTCGTCTGCACACCCTTCCTACGGTTGAAATCCCCCCTGCCAACCCCATATGAGTGTTCATCAGGGCATTTTCGCCCCGCTGCGTGGAGACTCTCCCCTTGACCACCATCGTTTCAGTTCGTCGCCACGGCAAAGTCGTCATGGGCGGCGATGGCCAGGTTTCCCTAGGCAACACCGTGATGAAAGGCAACGCCAAGAAAGTGCGTCGCCTTTACCACGGCCAGGTTCTTGCGGGCTTTGCCGGCGCCACCGCCGACGCCTTCACCCTGTTCGAACGCTTCGAAGGCCAGCTGGAAAAACACCAGGGCCACCTCGTACGTGCCGCCGTCGAACTCGCCAAAGAATGGCGCACCGACCGCTCCCTCAGCCGCCTGGAGGCCATGTTGGCCGTGGCCAACAAAGACGCCTCGCTGATCATCACCGGCAATGGCGATGTGGTTGAGCCCGAACATGGCCTGATCGCCATGGGTTCCGGCGGTGGCTACGCCCAGGCGGCCGCCAGCGCACTGCTGAAGAAAACCGATCTGTCGGCCCGGGAAATCGTCGAGACCGCCCTGGGCATCGCCGGCGATATCTGCGTGTTCACCAACCACAACCAGACCATTGAGGAGCAGGACCTCGCCGAATAAGCCGTAGGCTTATTCCCGCTTGAGGCCGCCAAACACTATGTCCATGACTCCCCGCGAAATCGTCCACGAACTCAACCGCCATATCATCGGCCAGGACGATGCCAAGCGCGCCGTTGCCATTGCACTGCGTAACCGCTGGCGCCGGATGCAATTGCCCGAAGAGTTGCGTGTTGAAGTCACGCCGAAGAACATCCTGATGATCGGCCCGACCGGCGTCGGTAAAACCGAAATCGCCCGTCGTCTGGCCAAGCTGGCCAACGCGCCGTTCATCAAGGTCGAAGCTACCAAGTTCACCGAAGTGGGCTATGTGGGTCGCGACGTCGAGTCGATCATCCGCGACTTGGCAGACGCTGCCCTGAAACTGCTGCGCGAGCAGGAAATGACCAAGGTCAGCCACCGCGCCGAAGACGCCGCCGAAGAACGCATCCTCGACGCCCTGTTGCCTCCGGCGCGCATGGGTTTCAACGAGGACGCGGCGCCGGCCTCGGACTCCAACACCCGCCAACTGTTCCGCAAGCGCCTGCGTGAAGGCCAGCTGGACGACAAGGAAATCGAGATCGAAGTCGCCGAAGTCTCCGGTGTCGACATCTCCGCCCCGCCTGGCATGGAAGAAATGACCAGCCAGTTGCAGAACCTGTTTGCCAACATGGGCAAGGGCAAGAAGAAAAGCCGCAAGCTCAAGGTGAAGGACGCACTGAAACTGGTGCGCGACGAAGAAGCCGGGCGCCTGGTGAACGAAGAAGAACTCAAGGCCAAGGCCCTGGAAGCGGTCGAGCAGCACGGCATCGTGTTTATCGACGAGATCGACAAGGTGGCCAAGCGCGGCAACGCCGGCGGCGTTGATGTGTCCCGTGAAGGCGTGCAGCGCGACCTGCTGCCGCTGATCGAAGGCTGCACCGTGAACACCAAGCTGGGCATGGTCAAGACCGATCACATCCTGTTCATTGCCTCCGGTGCTTTCCACCTGAGCAAGCCGAGCGACCTGGTGCCGGAGCTGCAAGGCCGCCTGCCGATTCGCGTGGAGCTCAAGGCCCTGACCCCGGGCGACTTCGAGCGCATCCTCAGCGAACCGCACGCGTCGCTCACCGAGCAATACCGCGAGTTGCTGAAAACCGAAGGTCTGGGCATCGAGTTCCAGCCGGACGGCATCAAGCGCCTGGCGGAGATCGCCTGGCAGGTCAACGAGAAGACCGAGAACATCGGTGCCCGTCGCTTGCACACTTTGCTTGAGCGTCTCCTGGAGGAAGTGTCCTTCAGCGCCGGCGACCTGGCCGGTGCGCAGAATGGTGAAGTGATCAAGATCGACGCGGATTACGTCAATAGCCACTTGGGCGAATTGGCGCAGAACGAAGATCTGTCGCGCTACATTTTGTAAGCTTCACGCAGAACCGCTTTGCTTTATTGTGGGAGCGGGCTTGCTCGCGAATGCGGTGTATCAGTCAATACTTGTGTGACT
>NZ_JBSVVZ010000144.1:0-2171 GCF_054071875.1 Pseudomonas sp. SDO524_S393
ATCGCAAGCAAGCCAGCTCCCACAGTTGAAAATATTCACAATTCAAAATGTGGGAGCTGGCTTGCCTGCGATGGTCGCGACGCGGTTCAGAAGCAGGTATGCAAGCTCTCGATAACTTGCAACTGCTCATCCACCAGGCAACCGACCTGCCACTTGTCAAAGGTCAGGCACGGGTGGGAAGTACCGAACGAAATGATGTCGCCAATGCGCAACTCGACCCCCGGCGCCACGGTCATGAACGCATGCTGATCCATCACCGCCGTGACCGTGCACGCCCCCACGTCATCGCCCTCTGCGGGCAGGATGCCGGCCTTGTAGCGCTTGAGCGGCACCGGCAGACCCGCGTCGTACGCCACGTCGCGCTTGCCCAGGGCGATCACGGCGAACCCAGGCTCCGGCAGCGATTGCACATGGGCCCAGACTTCCAGGGCCGGGCGCAGGCCTTCGTTCAAGTCGCTGCGACGGTCAAGCACGCAGCACTGCGCTTCTTTGTAGATACCGTGGTCGTGGGCCACATAACTGCCCGGGCGCAGTACGCTGAGGAAGCGTCCCGCAGCGTTCTGTTCTTCGAACGATTCGGCAATCAGGTCGTACCAGGCCGAACCTGAGGCGGTGACGATGGGCTTGGGCAAGTCAAAGGCGCCGTCGTTCTGCAGGTCTACGGCCAGGCGCACCAGGCTGGCGGCAAAAGCACGAATACCACTGATGGCGTGCTCGCCGTGGATCACGCCTTCATAACCTTCGATGCCGGTGAGCGCCAGGGCCGGTTGGGCCTTGATCGCCTTGGCCAGGTCACGCACTTCCTGCTCGCTGCGGCAACCACAGCGGCCACCGACCACACCGTATTCGATCATCACGTTCAGGCGCAGGCCGCGGGCGGCGAAGAACAGCCCCAGGTCGGCGACGTTGTCCGGGTGATCGACCATGCAGTGGAAGTCAAAATCGGGATCGGCCAACAGGTCGGCGATCAGTGCCATGTTCGGCGCACCCACCAGCTGGTTGGCCATCAACACGCGGCGCACGCCACCGGCATACGCGGCGCGGGTCTGCACGGCGTTGGCCAGGGTGATGCCCCAGGCGCCCGCCTCGATCTGACGCTGGAACAACGCCGGCATCATGCTGGTCTTGCCGTGGGGCGCCAGCTCGGCGCCGCTGCTGCGGACGAAGTCCTGCATCCAGCGAATGTTGTGTTGCAGCGCATCGCGGTGCAGCACCAGGGCCGGCAGGCTGACGTCACGGACCAGGTGCGCGCCGACGGCGGCGGCGCCCTTTTCAACGGCGTTGATGGCAGACATGAAAAACTCCTATTCGTTGATGCGCCGGGCCAGGTTGTTGGCGCTGTCGATCAACACCCGGCGGTAGTCGTTGTAGTTTTTGATGGCATCGGCCCTTGGGGCCACGATGCACAAGGTCGCAATGCTGATGCCCTGCGCGTCCCGCACCGGGGCGGCAAAGCAATGGGTAAAGGTGTCGGCCACGCTATCGAAGGAAAAGAAGCCATCGAGGGTGGCCTGACGGATCTGTGCCAGGAAGGTGTCCAGCGGCAGGCGTTGGCCGTCCGGCAGGATAAAGTCGTCGTGGTCGATCAGGTCGATGATCTGCTGGTCGCTCAAATGCCCCAGCAGCAGGCGCCCGGATGCGGTCCAGGGGATCGGTGCGTTCTCGCCGATATCCGAGGAAATCCGGAAATGCCGCTCGCCT
Organism: Pseudomonas sp. SDO524_S393; assembly: GCF_054071875.1. Classification (NCBI taxonomy): domain Bacteria; kingdom Pseudomonadati; phylum Pseudomonadota; class Gammaproteobacteria; order Pseudomonadales; family Pseudomonadaceae; genus Pseudomonas; species Pseudomonas sp. SDO524_S393. Next base: position 1,702 of record NZ_JBSVVZ010000144.1, read on the forward strand.
TCACGCATCAGCGCCACGGTGTATTTGCGCCCGTTGAGCAGGCACATCTGCGCGGTTTCGTGGGTCTGGCTGACGATTTCCTGCAAGGCGTGATCGGCCTCGCGGGTCAGGTCGAAGTGACGCAGATGCGCCTGGCCGAGAAAGTACAACTGACGGCCCAGGTAGACGTGACCGTCCTTGCCCACCGTTTCCAGGATGCGCCGCTCCAGCAGCGAAGCGACCACTTCGTAGACGGTGGATTTGGGGCTGCCGATGCCGCTGGCAATATCATTCGGGCGCAGGGGCTGGCCGATTTCCTTGAGAAAATCGAGGATATCGAACGCACGGTCCAGTCCTTTGGCGCGGCGCTTGATGGTGTCTTCGGTCATGGCAGTTTTCGGTCCGGTCAGAATGTTGCTATCAACACAAATCCCCTGTGGGAGCGGGCTTGCTCGCGAATGCAGTGGATCAGTTACAGGTGCGTTTAATGA
>NZ_JBSVVZ010000145.1:0-2117 GCF_054071875.1 Pseudomonas sp. SDO524_S393
CGCGTCTGCGCGAGCAGGCCAGCGTCGGTGAAACCGTGGTGGTGGCCCAGGATGGACCGACCGGCAAGCAACTGGTGGCCTATGTGGTGCCCGCCGAAGCCGGCCTGGCCAATGAAGCCGAGTTCCGTGACACCTTGCGCCGCGCCCTGAAAACCCGTCTGCCGGATTACATGGTGCCGGCGCATTTCATGTTCCTGGCGCAAATGCCGCTGACCCCCAACGGCAAGCTCGACCGCAAGGGCCTGCCCGAACCGGATGCCAGCCAATTGCAGCAACGCTACGTGGCGCCTGAAACCGAGCTGGAGCAGCAGATTGCGGCGATCTGGGCCGAAGTGCTGCGCCTGCCGCAAGTGGGCCTGAACGACAACTTCTTTGACGTGGGCGGGCATTCCCTGCTGGCGATCCAGATCACCTCCCGCGTCCAGGCCGAGCTGGGCCTGGAAGTGCCGCTGGTGGAAGTGTTCCAGACCGACACCCTGCGCGCCTATGCGCAGGCCGCTGCCAACTTCCGCGCCGGCACGGCGGAAGATTTTGATGATCTTCGTGACTTTTTGAGCGAACTAGAGGCGATTTGACCCATGCTTTCCAACCCTAACATCGACCTGGTTTCGCGCTTTCTTCGCCTGCCCCTGGAGCAGCGCCAGCAGTTTTACCAGCGCCTGCAAAGCCGGGGCATGAGCTTCGCTCAATTGCCGATTGCCTCGATTCGCCAGGACGGCCAGCCGTTGCCGCTGTCCTACGCCCAGGAGCGCCAGTGGTTTCTCTGGCAACTGGACCCGGACAGCGCCGCCTACCACGTGCCGGGCGCACTGCGCCTGCGCGGGCGCCTGGACAAGGCCGCCCTGCAACGCAGCTTCGACACCCTGGTGGCGCGCCACGAAAGCCTGCGCACCCGCTTGCAGCTGGATGAGGAACAACGCTCGCAGCAGGTGCTGGACCACGGGGTGATCGAAATCGCCGAAAGCGCGGTCGATGAAACGCAGCTCCAGGCGCGGGTAGAGGCCGAAATCGCCCGCCCGTTCGACCTGCAACAGGGCCCGCTGCTGCGGGTCAGCCTGCTGGCACTCGGTGAAGAAGACCATGTGCTGGTGCTGGTGCAGCACCACATCGTCTCGGATGGCTGGTCGATGGGGGTGATGGTGCAAGAGCTGATGCGGCTGTATGCCGCCTACAGCCTGGGCCAGGACTGTGAGCTGGCGCCGTTGCCGATCCAGTATGCCGACTACGCGCTGTGGCAGCGCCGCTGGATGGAGGCGGGGGAGAAGGCCCGTCAGTTGACGTATTGGCGCGAGTTGTTGGGCGGTACGCAACCGGTGCTGGAACTGCCATTCGACCATCCGCGTCCGGCGCAGCAGAGTTTCCGTGGCGCCCGCCAGGATATCGCCCTGGAGCCGGCGCTGGTGGCGGGCCTGAAAAGCCTGGCCCAGCGTGAAGGCGTGACCCTGTTCATGCTGTTGCTGGCCGCGTTCCAGGCCTTTTTGTACCGCTACAGTGGTCAGTCGGATATTCGCGTCGGCGTGCCGATTGCCAACCGCAACCGGGTCGAGACCGAGTCGCTGATCGGCTTTTTCGTCAACACCCAAGTGCTCAAGGCCGACCTTGACGGGCAGATGACGTTTGCCCAGTTGCTCCAGCACACCAAACGCCGTGCCCTGGAAGCCCAGGCTCACCAGGACCTGCCGTTCGAGCAACTGGTGGAAGCCTTGCAGCCCGAGCGCAGCCTGAGCCATAACCCGCTGTTCCAGGTGATGTTCAACCATCAGGCCAACCCTCAAACCGCCGCGCACAGGCTGCCGGGCTTGCAGGTCAGTCACCTTGAATGGGCCAGCCAGACCGCGCAGTTCGACCTGAGCCTGGACACCCAGGAAACCGGCGACGGTGTCTGGGCCTCCCTGACCTACGCCACTGACCTGTTCGATGCGCCGACGGCGGCACGCATGCTGCGCCATTGGCTCAGCCTGCTGCGCTCGGCCGTGGCGAACAGCACATTGCCATTGCAGGACCTGGCGACGCTGGACGCCGACGAGCGTCAGCAATTGGTTCGGCAGTGGAACGCCACTGGGCGCGACTACCCGCAAGGCCAGTGGGTACACCAATTGTTCGAAGCCCAGGCACAG
>NZ_JBSVVZ010000146.1:0-2103 GCF_054071875.1 Pseudomonas sp. SDO524_S393
AGCGGTGGATCAGTCAAACATGTATCGACTGGCACTCCGCATTCGCGAGCAAGCCCGCTCCCACCGTTTTAAGCCGGCTTACATCCCCAACCAATGCGGCAACGCCAGGGAGATGAACGGCAGGTAGGTGACCATGATCAGGAACACCAGCAGGATCATCAGCCACGGCAGCGCCGCGCGGATGGTCTGCCCCAGGCTCAGGCCGGTTACCGCCGAAGTCACGAACAGGTTCAGCCCCACCGGTGGATGCACCAGGCCGATTTCCATGTTGACCACCATCACGATGCCCAGGTGAATCGGGTCGATGCCCAGCTTCATGGCGATCGGGAAGAAGATCGGCGCCAGGATCAGCACGATGGCCGACGGCTCCATGAAACTGCCCGCCACCAGCAGCACAATGTTGACCATGATCAGGAACCCGATCGGCGTCAGCCCTTCCGAGATCACCCACGCGGTGATTTCCTGGGGGATCTGCTCAGTGGTCAGCACATGGGCGAACAGCATGGCGTTGGCGATGATGAACATCAGCATGATCGCCAGGCGCCCGGACTCTAGCAGCACCTTGGGGCAATCGCGGAACTTCATGTCCTTGTAGATGAACAGCGCGACGAACGCCGAGTACACCGCTGCCACCGCCGCCGCTTCGGTCGGGGTGAACATGCCGCTGTAGATCCCGCCGAGGATGATCACCAGCAGCAACAGGCCCCAGAACGCACGACGTGCGCAGCGCAACCACTCACGGAAGGTCGCCCGTGGCTGCGCCGGCAGCTTCTTGATGCGCGCGACGATATAGATCGCCACCATCAGCATCAGGCCCAGCAGGATCCCGGGAATCACCCCGGCCATGAACAGCTTGCCCACCGAGGTTTCCGTGGCCGCCGAGTACACCACCATCACGATCGACGGCGGAATCAGGATGCCCAGGGTACCGGCGTTGCAGATGATCCCGGCACCGAACTCCTTCGGGTAACCGGAACGCACCATGCCCGCCACGGCAATCGAACCGACCGCCGCCACCGTGGCCGGCGAGGAGCCCGACAGTGCCGCGAACAGCATGCACGCCAGCACCGCCGCGATGGCCAGGCCGCCTCGGATGTGGCCGACACAGGCGTTGGCGAAGTCGATCAGCCGCTGCGCCACGCCGCCGGTGGTCATGAACGCCCCGGACAACAGGAAGAACGGGATCGCCAGGAAGGTGTAGGCGTCGGAGGTCTCGAACAGCTTGATCGCCAGGGAACTCACCGAGTCCTGGCTGAACATGAGGATCGACACCGCACCGGACAACCCGAGGGAAATCGCGATCGGCACGCCGAGGAACATGAACACGAACAACAGCAGAAACAGACAGAGCACGGCCATCAGTGACGCTCCTCATGGCTGCCGGCCAACTTGCTGGCCTCACCGGCCTCGTCGGCCAGCCCCAACCCGACCTGACGGTGGGTAAAGATGCGGTAGAAAATTTCCAGGTAGCGGATGAACACCATGGCGAAACCGATGGGCACGATCACCACGATATCGCCGACGTCCACGCCGTACTGGTCGAGGTCTTCGGCGCCGATATGGGCGGTCATCACCGCACTGACCCACTTGTAGCTGGCGATCATGAACAGCCCGGCATAGGCCAGGCAGCACAGGCAGGCCAGCATGCCGAGAATGCGCTGCACCGGGCGCCTGGTCAGCTTGACCAGCGCGTCCACGCCCAAGTGGCCGGCAGTGCGCACGCCGTAGGAAATACCGAAGAAGATCAGCCAACCGAACATGGCCTTGGTCAGCGCCACGCTCCAGGTCATGTCCTGGGCCCAGGTCATCGATCCATCGCCCAGGGCATTGAAGAAGTCACTGGTGAACGTCCATTTGTCCGCCAGGGAAAAGAACAGCGTGTAGATGTTGTTGAGCATGACGTAGACGAAAGTCACCAGGGTCATGGCGGCCAGCAGGAAAGCGATGAAGCCTTCCTCCAGGTGCTCCCAGACGCGCCTTAGCGTTTGCATGGCAAAACCTCGCGAAAAAGAGATGGGTGGTGCAAGGCTCAGGGTGTAAGCCGGAGCTGAATGTGGGAGCGGGCTTGCTCGCGAAAGCGGTGTGTCAGTCACCAGTTCTATC
>NZ_JBSVVZ010000147.1:0-2100 GCF_054071875.1 Pseudomonas sp. SDO524_S393
TGGATTCGCGGCCAATACCGGCAGCGCGCAGGGCGCGGGCCAGGGTTTGCGCGCGGTGGTCCAGTTCGGCGTAGCTCAAGCGTTGGCCTTCGAACACCAGTGCCGGCGCGTTCGGGGTCAAGGCTGCCTGCTGCGCGAGGGCCGTGTGCAGGTGGGCAGGGCCTGGGTAATCCCGTGCGGTGGCGTTCCAGCGCGCCAGTTGCGCCTGGTCCTGTTGTTGCGGGAACAACTCGACCAGTGCCCGCTCCGGTGTCGCGACCAGGGCGTCGAGCAATGCGCACCATTGTTTGCTCCAGCGCTGCATCGTCGCGGCATCGAACAGCGCCGCCTGGTATTCCAGGGCCAGGGTCATGTCGGTGCCGTCGTCGTGGACTTCCCAGCTCTGTTCGAACTTGGCGTCCAACGCGGGCAGAAGCTGTTCCTGCAAGGTCAGCCCGGGCCACTGGCGGTTGTCCAGGCGGCCATGGTTCAACGAGAACAGCACTTGGAACAACGGCGTGCGGTTCAGGTCGCGGCGCTGGGCCACGGCGCCGACGAGGGTGGCGAATGGCAGGTCGGCATGGGCCTGGGCGGCGCGCAGGTCGGCTTCCAGTGCGGTGAGCAACGTACTTGCCGGCGCCTGTTGATCGACGTCGCTGCGGATCACCAGCGTATTCACCAGGCACGCCAGCAGCGCTTGAGTGTGCGGCTGGTCGCGCTGATCGGCGGGTGTGCCGAAGCGAATATCGCGCTGGCCGCTGTAGCGGGCCAGCAGGGCACTCAAGGCCGTGGCCAGCACCACATACGGCGTGGTGCCGCGTTGACGGGCGAACTGGCGGATACCGGCAGCGCGCTGAGTGCCGAGGCGCACGTTCAGTTGTGCGGCACGGCGCTCGGCCTCGGCGGCGCGCGGGTGATCCAGCGGCAGTTCGAGGCTGTAGTCGTCCTGGCCCAGGTGGTGTTTCCAGTAGTCCAGACTGGCACTGCGCCGGGCCTGGGTGTCCGGGTGTTGTTGCCACACGGCGAAGTCGAGATAGTCGAGCGGCAAGGCTGCCCACCCCGGCGCTTGCCCGGCGAGACCGGCGCGATACGCCTGGGCCAGTTCGTCGATCAGCAATTGCATGGCCCAGCCATCGGTGGCGCTGTGGTGCAGGCACACCCGCAAATGGTGTTCGTCGCTGCCCTGGCGTTGCAGCAACTGTGCACGCCACGGTGCGGCGGCGGCCAGGTCGAACGGCGCCATCAATTCGGCGTGTGCCTGCTGGCAGGCGCTGTCCCAGTCGTGGGGCGCGACCACGGTCACGTGCAGTGCGGGGCCTTGCGGGTCGATCTGCAAGTACGGTTCGCCGGCGACTTCCACGATACGGCTGCGCAGCACGGTGTGACGCTGGCTGACCTGGGCGAAAGCATCACGCAACGCCTGCACATTCAACTCGCCGCGCAACGTCAGGGCGAATGGCATGTGGTATTCGCGGGAGTCCGGCACCAGGCGGCTGAGCATCCAGAAGCGCCGTTGCGCCAGGCCCAGGGGCAAATGCGCCGGGCGTGGGTGCACGGTGATCGCTTCACCGGGCGCGGCCTCGCGCACGTGGGCGGCCAGCGCGGCGACGGTCGGCTGGCTGAACACCAGCGCCAGCGGCAAGCTCAGACCCAGGCTGTCGCGCACGCGGGCGACCAGGCGAGTGGCGAGCAATGAGTGCCCGCCCAGGTGGAAGAAATGGTCATCGATACCCACCTGCGGGCATTCCAGCACTTCGCTGAACAGTTCGCAGAGGCGGCTTTCGGTAGCATCGCGCGGGGCACGGTAGGCGTGCTCGCGCTCGGTGTCCGGCAGGGCCACGGCGGCCAGCGCCTTGCGGTCGAGCTTGCCGTTGCTGTTGAGGGGCAGGTGCGGCTGCTGCACCAACAGGCTTGGCAGCATATGGGCCGGCAACTGTTCGGCCAGCGCCGTGCGCAGGCGCGCTTCATCGGCGTCGCCGCTCCAGAAACTCACCAGACGCTGATCCAGCAGCAGGGTGGCCGCTTCGCGGACGTCTGGCTGGGCCAGCAGGACCGCGTCGATTTCACCCAGCTCGATACGTTGCCCACGCAGCTTGACCTGATGGTCGAGGCGCCCCAGGT
>NZ_JBSVVZ010000148.1:0-2063 GCF_054071875.1 Pseudomonas sp. SDO524_S393
CGCGTCTGCGCGAGCAGGCCAGCGTCGGTGAAACCGTGGTGGTGGCCCAGGATGGCCCGACCGGCAAGCAACTGGTGGCCTATGTGGTGCCGGCTGACGCTGCGTTGGCCGAGCCGGGCCCAGCCCAGGTCGAGTTCCGTGAAGCACTGCGCCGTGCGTTGAAGACCCGCTTGCCGGACTACATGGTGCCGGCGCATTTCATGTTCCTGGCGCAAATGCCGTTGACGCCCAACGGCAAGCTCGACCGCAAGGGCCTGCCGCAGCCGGACGCGGCGCAGTCCCAGGGCGTGTGGGTCGAGCCGGTTACCGAATTGCAGCAACAGATTGCGGCGATCTGGGCCGATGTGCTCGGCGCAGAGCGGGTAGGGCTTACCGATCATTTCTTTGAAATGGGCGGGCATTCGTTGCTGGCCATGCAGGTGATTTCCCGCGTGCGTCACTTGCTGGGGCACGAAGTGGCCCTGCGCACGCTGTTCGAACAGCCACAACTGGAAGGGTTTGTGCTGGCCTTGCAGGCCGTGGACGCGACCCCGCTGGCCCCGCCGATGTTGGCGGTGCCCCGTGACCGTGAGTTGCCGCTGTCCTACGCCCAGGAACGCCAGTGGTTCCTCTGGCAACTGGAGCCCGACAGTGCCGCCTACCACGTACCCAACGCCTTGCGCCTGAGCGGGCAACTGGACCGGGCGGCATTGCAGCGCAGCTTCGATACCTTGCTGGAACGCCATGAAACCCTGCGCACCGTGTTCGTCAGTGAAGGCGAGCGCACCGTGCAGCGTATCTTGCCGCCGGTTCCCCTGGCCCTGGACGAGGCCCGGCTGGAACAGGCCTCGCCGGCCCAGGTGCAGGCGCGGGTGGAGGCGGAAATCGCCAGGCCGTTCGACTTGCGTCAGGGCCCGTTGCTGCGGGTCAGCCTGTTGCAACTGAGCGCGCAGGAGCATGTGCTGGTGCTGGTGCAGCACCATATCGTTTCCGATGGCTGGTCGATGCAGGTGATGGTCGATGAGCTGGTGCAGCTGTATGCCGCGTTCAGCCAGGGCCGGTCGGCGCAGTTGCCGGCGATGCCACTGCAATACGCCGACTACGCCCTGTGGCAACGCGATTGGATGGAGGCTGGTGAACAACAGCGTCAACTGAACTACTGGCGCCATCTGCTCGGCGGCGAACAGCCGGTGCTGGAGCTGCCGCTGGACCATCCGCGCCCGGCAGTGCAAAGCTATCGCGGCGCACGCCTGGACGTCGACCTCGACGCCGGCATCGTCGCCGGTCTCAAGGCCCTGGCCCAGCGCGAAGGCGTGACCCTGTTCATGCTGTTGCTGGCTTCGTTCCAGACCCTGTTGCACCGTTACAGCGGGCAGTCCGACATTCGTATCGGCGTGCCGATCGCCAACCGCAACCGCGTGGAGACCGAGCGGCTGATCGGCTTCTTCGTCAACACCCAGGTGCTCAAGGCCGATATCGACGGGCAGATGAGCTTTGTGCAACTGCTGGCCCAGGTCAAACAGCGGGCGCTGGAGGCCCAGAGTCACCAGGACTTGCCCTTCGAGCAATTGGTGGAAGCGCTGCAACCGGAGCGTAGCCTGAGCCTCAACCCGCTGTTCCAGGTGATGTTCAACCATCAGTCCGAAGCCCGCGTACCCCGTGGCGAGCAATTGCCCGGCCTGCGTGTGGAAGGGCTGGAGTGGGACAGCCACACGGCCCATTTCGATTTGAGCCTCGACACCCAGGAGTCCGCCGACGGCCTGTGGGCGTCCCTGAGTTATGCCTCCGACCTGTTCGAAGCGGCCACCGTGGCGCGTCTGGCGCAACACTGGCAACACCTGTTGCAGGCGGTGGTCGCCGATGCCCGGCAGCCGATTGGCGCCTTGGCGCTGCTCGACCGCCAGGAGCAGGTGCGCATGCTGCACCAGTGGAATGCCGGCGGCCCGGCGACTTCGGTTCAGCAGGCGGTGCATCGGTTGTTCGAAGCCCAGGTGCAACAGCGCCCCGACGCGGCTGCCCTGTGCCTGGACGAGCAGTCGATCAGTTATGCCGAGCTGAACCGCCAGGCCAACCGCCTGGCCCAT
>NZ_JBSVVZ010000149.1:0-2037 GCF_054071875.1 Pseudomonas sp. SDO524_S393
GGGTATGCGGTCAAATGTGGGAGCCGGGCTTGCCCGCGATAACGGTAGACCAGACACCATCACACTCGAAAATTTAAGAAGACAGCCATGCGCACACTGATGATCGAACCCCTGACCAAAGAAGCCTTCGCCCCTTTCGGAGACGTTATCGAAACCGATGGCAGCGATCACTTCATGATCAACAACGGGTCGACCATGCGCTTCCATAAACTGGCGACGGTCGAAACCGCCAAGCCAGAGGACAACGCCATCATCAGCATTTTCCGCGCCGACGCGCTGCAAATGCCCTTGACCGTATGCATGCTGGAGAGACACCCGCTGGGCAGCCAGGCTTTCATTCCGCTGCTCGGCAACCCCTTTCTGATCGTGGTCGCGCCACTTGGCGATGCACCTGTATCGGGCTTGGTCCGCGCCTTCGTCACCAACGGCAGGCAGGGCATTAATTACCATCGCGGCGTCTGGCACCACCCGGTGCTGACGATCGAAAAGCGGGATGACTTCCTGGTGGTTGATCGCAGTGGCACAGGCAATAACTGCGATGAGCATTTCTTCAAAGAGGATGAGCGATTGATCCTCGCCCCCCACCAATAAGAGAAGGTCTGATCACCCGAAAACAAGGGTGACAGGCGAGAGGTAAAGACTGTGGAAGCACATCTGTTGGAATGGCTGAACCTGAGCATTCGCTGGGTTCACATGATTACTGGCGTCGCCTGGATCGGCGCTTCCTTCTACTTCGTATGGCTGGAAAACAACCTCAACCGCGTCAACCCCAGGGACGGCCTGTCCGGTGACCTCTGGGCAATCCACGGTGGCGGCATCTACCACCTGGAAAAATACAAGCTGGCCCCGCCAACCATGCCGGACAACCTGCACTGGTTCAAATGGGAAGCCTATTTCACCTGGATGTCGGGGATCGCGCTGCTGTGCGTGGTGTTCTACTCCAACCCCACCCTGTACCTGCTGGCCCCGGGCAGCAGCCTCAGCGGTCCTGAAGGCGTGTTGCTGGGCATTGGTTCACTGTTCGCCGGTTGGTTCATCTACTCCTTCCTCTGCGATTCGGCCCTTGGCAAGCGCCCTGCCCTGCTCGGTTTCATCCTGTTCGTGCTGTTGATCGCCGCCGCGTACGGCTTCAGCAAAGTGTTCAGTGGCCGTGGCGCCTACCTGCACGTGGGTGCGGTGATCGGCACCATCATGGTGGGTAACGTGTTCCGCATCATCATGCCGGCGCAACGCGCGCTGGTGGCGGCGATTGCCGAGAACCGCACGCCGGACCCGGCACTGCCGGCCAAAGGCTTGCTGCGTTCACGCCACAACAACTACTTCACCCTGCCGGTGCTGTTCATCATGATCAGCAACCACTTCCCGAGCACCTATGGCAGCCAGTACAACTGGTTGATCCTGGCCGGTATCGCCGTGGCGGCGGTGTTGGTGCGTCACTACTTCAACACGCGCCATGACAGCCAGAAGTACGCGTGGACCTTGCCGGTGGGCGCACTGGCGATGATCTGCCTGGCGTACGTGACCGGCCCGAAACCGATGGCCACCACGCCAGACGTGGCCAAGGCGCCGGCCGCCATTGAATACCAGCCGTTGCCGGAAACCGCGTTGGGCGGTGGCTTGAAACCCGCCGCGCCTGCCGCCCCCGCAGCACCCGCCGCCGAACCTGCACCCGCCCAAGCCTCCACCGACTTCGGCAAGGTGCACAGCGTGATCCAGGAGCGCTGCGCCGTGTGCCATTCGGCCAAGCCCACCAGCCCGCTGTTCAGCACCGCTCCGGCCGGGGTGATGTTCGACACCCCGGCGCAGATCCAGCAGCAAGCGGCGCGCATCCAGGCGCAGGCCGTGGCCAGCCAGATCATGCCGCTGGGCAACATCACCCAGATGACCCAGCAGGAGCGGGATTTGATTGGCACCTGGATCAATCAGGGGGCGCGTACCAACTGACTGATCCACGCAGATCCAATGTGGGAGAGGTTTTGTGTGGGAGCTGGCTTGCCTGCGATGCAGGCACCTCGGTGTATCAGGCCTACCGAGGTG
>NZ_JBSVVZ010000150.1:0-1757 GCF_054071875.1 Pseudomonas sp. SDO524_S393
GCGGCGTGCCGGCCAACAATGACTTAGCTGAACCACCGCATTCGCGAGCAAGCCCGCTCCCACAGGGTTTTGTAGGTACTGATATTCTGCGTCAAACACTCAAACCGAGACCCTGATGCCCCGGCCCAACCGCCATACACTCTTCCCCTTTCTCGCCTGGCTACCGCGCCAAACCCGCACCAGCGTCGGTCGGGATGCCGTTGTCGGCCTCAGTGGCGCGGTATTGGCGTTGCCGCAGTCGATTGCCTACGCCTTGATCGCTGGCCTTCCACCGGAATATGGGCTGTACGCCGCCATCATCCCGGTGTTGATCGCCTGCCTGTGGGGCTCCTCGTGGCACCTGATCTGCGGTCCCACGGCGGCGATCTCCATCGTGCTTTATGCCAGTGTCAGCCCGCTGGCCGTGCCGGGGTCAAAGGACTACATCACGCTGATCCTGCTGCTTACCTTTCTCGCGGGTATTTTCCAGTGGCTACTCGGCATGCTGCGGTTTGGCGCGCTGGTGAATTTCGTCTCCCATTCGGTGGTGCTCGGCTTCACCCTCGGCGCCGCCGTGGTGATTGCCCTGGGGCAGTTGCCCAACCTGCTGGGGATGGACCTGCCGAGCCAGGCCACGGCCATCAACAGCCTGGTGGCGCTGATCGACCATGGCGGCCAATGGGACCCGGCGTCCCTCGCCCTGGGTGCGGGCACGTTGCTGGTCGGCGCATTGCTCAAATACCTCGTACCACGCTGGCCGACACTGCTGATCGCCCTGGCTCTGGGCAGCCTGGTCGCGTGGCTGTGGCCGGCGATGTTCGGGCATGTGGCGCTGGTCAGTTCATTTATCGGCAAGCTGCCGCCGTTCAGCCCACTGCCCATGGACCTGGACGTGATCCTGCGCCTGCTGCCCAGCGCCGTGGCGGTAGGCATGCTCGGACTGGTGACCAGCCTGTCGATTGCCCGCTCACTGTCGGCGCGTTCTCAGCAGTTGCTTGATGCCAACCAGGAAGTCCGCGCGCAGGGTTTATCCAATATCGTCGGCGGATTCTTCTCCGGCTACTTGTCAGCCGGTTCTTTTACGCGCTCGGGCCTGAGCTACGAGGCGGGCGCATGTTCGCCCTTGGCCGGCGTGTTTTCCGCAGTGTGGGTGGCACTGTTTGCACTGTTTGGTGCGGCGTTGATCGCACACATTCCGATCCCGAGCATGGCCGCCAGCATCTTGCTGATCAGTTGGGGGCTGGTGGACCGTCGCGGCATTCGCGCCTTGTTCCGCGTCAGCCGCGCCGAGTTTGCAGTGATGAGCCTGACCTGTACCGCGACCTTGCTGCTGGAGCTGCAAACGGCGATCTATGCCGGGGTGCTGGCCTCGCTGTTTTTCTACCTCAAGCGCACTTCGCAACCTCGGGTGCAGCAATGGCGGGACGGCGATGAAGACGTATTGCGGGTCGGCGGCTCGATCTTTTTCGGCGCCAGCCATTACCTGCAAGTGCGCCTGCAAAGCTTGCAGGGCGAACGGGTGGTGATCGAAGCGCAGCAGATCAACTTCATCGACTATTCGGGGGTGGAAATGCTGCACCAGGAAGCGCGGCGGCTGCGCGGGTTGGGACGCAGCCTGACACTGCGCCGGGCGCGGCCGCAGGTGGTGGATGAGCTGAAAAAGCTGGAAGGGGCCGACAACTGCCCCATACATTTTGAAGACTGAATGCGGTCAAAACTGTGGGAGCTGGCTTGCCTGCGATAGCGGAGTATCAGCCCGCTCATTGGGTACTGACACA
>NZ_JBSVVZ010000151.1:0-1471 GCF_054071875.1 Pseudomonas sp. SDO524_S393
CCACCACCATCACACGCATGGCGCGCCACTGGCAGAACCTGTTGCAGGCCATGGTTGCCGATCAGCAGCAGAGCATCGGTCGATTGAATTTGCTCGACGCTGACGAGCAACAGCACATTCTCCAGCTGTGGAACGGCACCGACTCGGGCTTCCCGGCCACGCGTTTTGTGCACGAGCTGTTCGGCGACCGCGCCCGGGAAAATCCCGATGCGGTGGCGGTCAAGTTCGACACGCAAACCCTGTCCTACGGTGAACTCGAGCGCCAGGCCAATCGCCTGGCCCACGCGCTGATCGCCCGTGGCGTCGGCCCGGAAGTGCGCGTGGCCATCGCCATGCCGCGCAGTGCCGAAAGCATGGTGGCGTTTCTCGCGGTGCTCAAATCCGGCGGCGTGTACGTGCCGCTGGACATCGAATACCCCCGCGACCGCCTGCTGTACATGATGCAGGACAGCCGCGCGCAACTGCTGCTGACTCACACCAGCGCCCTGGCGCAATTGCCGATCCCGGATGGGCTCGCAGCATTGGCCATCGATCGCACTGACGATTGGGCCGATTACCCCGACACGGCACCCGCCGTGAAGCTGGACGGCGACAACCTGGCCTACGTGATCTACACCTCGGGCTCCACCGGCATGCCCAAGGGCGTGGCGGTGTCCCACGGGCCCTTGGTGGCGCATATCATCGCCACCGGCGAGCGTTACGAAACCCGTCCCAGCGATTGCGAACTGCATTTCATGTCCTTCGCTTTCGACGGTTCCCACGAAGGCTGGATGCACCCGCTGATCAACGGCGCCAGCGTGCTGATCCGCGATGACAGCCTGTGGCTGCCCGAGTACACCTACGCGCAGATGCATCGTCACAACGTGACCCTGGCGGTGTTCCCGCCGGTGTACCTGCAACAGTTGGCCGAACACGCCGAGCGTGACGGCAACCCGCCGGCGGTGCGGGTCTACTGCTTTGGTGGTGATGCGGTAGCGCAGGCCAGTTATGACCTGGCCTGGCGCGCGCTCAAGCCCACTTACCTGTTCAACGGCTACGGCCCGACCGAAACCGTGGTCACACCACTGCTGTGGAAAGCCCGCCAGGGCGACCCGTGCGGCGCGGTTTATGCGCCCATCGGCACGCTGTTGGGCAACCGCAGCGGCTATGTGCTGGATTCCCAACTCAACCTGCAACCGATAGGCGTGGCCGGCGAGCTGTACCTGGGCGGCGAGGGTGTGGCGCGGGGTTATCTGGAGCGTCCGGCACTGACCGCCGAGCGTTTTGTGCCGGACCCGTTCGGCAAACCGGGCAGCCGCGTGTACCGCAGCGGCGACCTGACCCGTGGGCGTCCCGATGGGGTGGTGGATTACCTGGGACGCGTGGATCACCAGGTGAAGATCCGCGGCTTCCGTATCGAACTGGGGGAAATCGAGGCGCGTCTGCGCGAGCAGGCCAGCGTCGGTGAAACCGTGGTGGTGGCCCAGGATGG
>NZ_JBSVVZ010000152.1:0-1279 GCF_054071875.1 Pseudomonas sp. SDO524_S393
GGTGTAGAACCGGACACATCGTTTACATCTGAAACCGGAGACATCGTTTACACATTTGAGGCTTCGACGCGGCTTTTACCGCGCCCAAGCCTCCCCAAGGGATAGTCACACAAGTACAGATCCCAAACATCCTCTTCAGTCTCTTTGAGCCCTATCCGTTCTCCAGCAAGTGCCTCGCTGACAAACACAAACTTGTTCTTCCACTTGATCGAACCGTTTTGTCTGATGCTTCGAACCTTCATCTGCGCCGGATATTCCACATCTGGCAAGCGATCTGGGTAGACCCGGTTAGACGGCACGTACAACTCTCCCGGACGTTTCATGCCAAGCGCTTCGTGAGGTCTTACGTAATTGAACTCATGCCTGAAGTGTTCCAGCAGCAATTGTTGTTCAATCAGGTTGTTCCCCAGCGGCAGCTCAAACTTGAGGCTGCGGTGCATTCGTTCATGGCGACCGTTCTGTGCAGGCCTTCCCGGCATGATTCGCTCGGGATAGATACCCAGGCGTATCCACCAAACCGCGAGTGTCGACATCCTTGCCAAGCCTGGTGAGGCAAATGGAACGCCGTTATCGGAGCGAATGACTTCCGGCATGCCGTACTCCCGAAAAAGCCGCTCAAAGGTTTGTTTTACAGGCTTGGTCATAATCCTGGGATGGGCCTGGCAAGCCAAAATCAGACGAGACGCGTGGTCCGTGACGGTCAACGGGAAGCAGAACTGTGAATCGAGCATTTTGAACTGCCCTTTGTAGTCGACGCACCACGTTTTGTTGGGTTCGTTGGCCTCTCGCATCGGCGCATGGACACTGTGATGACGGCGCTTGAAACGCCGCTTTTTGACCAGCCCCACTCGATCAAGCCACTCGCCTGCCGTGCTGGGAGAAGGCCAATCGATGGCAGGATCCTCAAGCCGCAACAGCTCGATAAGCTTTTTGGGGCCCCATCTATCATGAGCCTCCTTCATCGCCACGATGCGAGCCAGGATCTCATCATCAGTCCTATTGGGGCTGTTGTGAGGCCGTCGGGGAAGCTCGGATAACGCCTTTAAGTTGCCGTCATACCGAGAAATCCACTTATCGACGGTTGGCCGACTGACATTGAAGCGCAATGCCAGCTGGCTTTTCGTGTATTTGCGTGTAAGCCAGTCGGCGACCAGCTTGATTCGTTGGTTCATGGGGGACTCTTGGTTCCAGGGCATGATCAGTTACCTCCTGATCATGCGTATTAGCCTGTAAACCATGTCCCCGGTTAGAAATGTAAACGATGTCTCCGGTTTGTACC
>NZ_JBSVVZ010000153.1:0-1244 GCF_054071875.1 Pseudomonas sp. SDO524_S393
TGGCCGTCTTCGACGCCTAGAAGGTTGCCTTGGCGGTCGTAGGTGTAATCGACGGTTTTGCCATCGGGAAGGGTTTTTCTTACAAGGCGTCCGGCAGAGTCGCGCTCATAACGGGTAACCAGCTGACTGCCATCGTCGCCATGCTCAGTCTTCTCCTGAAGGTTGCCATTGAGGTCATAGACATAAGCCGTACGCTGGCCATCAAAGCCGATCTCCTGCTGGATCAACCCGTTGGCGTGGTAGTCGAGCTGATAAACCTCGCCAACCTCGTTTTCGATCTCGGTCAGCAGCAACCGGGCATTGTCGTAACGGTATTTGACCTGGCTGCCATCGGCATTGAGACGCCGGCTGATCAGGTGCAGGCCGTCGGCATACTCGTAGCGGGTGACGTTTCCCAGCTCATCGCGCTCGGCGGTGATTTTTCCGTAAGGGTTGTAGCTGTATTTCCTACAAGCACCGCCCGGTAAGACCACACGAACTAACCGGCCAACGGCATCCCACTGGTATTCGGTCAGCGCACCGTGTTCATCCTCCTGCGCCACCTGTCGGCCCAGATCGTCATAGCGATAGCGCTTGATCCCGCCATGGGGCAATTGCTCCTCCAGCAATTGCCCGCGTTCGTTCCACACCAGCCGCTGATGGCTGTGGTCCGGGTACCAAACCCCAATCAGTTGCCCGCGTTTGTTGTAGCTGTAATCGGTGATGTGCCCGTCAGGATCGACCCGACGCGTCACATCTCCTTGCTCATTGCGCTCGTATTTCCAGACCGCTTCCCCACGCCGTACAACCCGTACGAAGCCGTTGTCATGCTCGTAGGAGGTTGGCTCGTCTTCCCCGGGAAACAACGCCACCAGCCGTCCGGCGTCGTCGTACTGGTAGGCTGTCACCGCGCCCAGCGGATCCTGCTCGACCGTCAGCCGGCCTTTGTCATCGTAGGATTTGAAATGCTCGGCGCCGTCGGCATCGATGCGCTGCACCAGCCGCGCCCGCCCGTCATGCACATAGACTTCCTGGCTGCCATCGGCGTTGAACACCGTGACCTGGCCGTCATCGCCCCAGGCATACCGCGTGTCCATCTGCGAGAAACTGGCCCAGTGCCGCACACAACGCGCGGCCTTGCCGGACCTTTCCCACTCCCAGAAGAAACTCGCCCCACCGGCCAGTCCACGTTCAAGAATGACGTGCTGCTCGTCGTAGCGATAAACCTCGCTTTCGCCGACGGCGTTGGTCGCCGAGATCAGTCG
>NZ_JBSVVZ010000154.1:0-1213 GCF_054071875.1 Pseudomonas sp. SDO524_S393
AAGCCCCCTGTGGGAGCTGTCGAGCCCCGGCGAGGCTGCGAAAGCGGTGGGTCAGACGGCATCTGTGTTGGCTGTGCCGCCGTCTTCGCAGGCAAGCCAGCTCCCACATTGGAACGCTGTTGTTGGTGAGAAAGCGGTGGGTCAGGCGGCATCTGTGTTAACAGTGCCGCAGCTATCGCAGCGGTGCGGCGACCCGGCAAGCCAGCTCCCCTATTTTTGGATCTGCTGTGTACCGTGGATCAGTTTTTGTAGTCGGTGTCCGTGCGCTCCAGCTGGCGAATCAGTGCATTCCAGTGCCGCGCCACGCCGGGCCCGTCGCCGGCCTTGAACACCTCGGCCTGCTTCTCGACCTTGGCCACCACTTCGGCGGGCGGGAACACCAGTTCCGCATTCCCCGCCGCTTGCGCGGCGATCTGGATATTGCATGCGCGCTCCAGCCCTTGCAGTTGCTGAAAGGCATGCTCGACGCTGATCCCGGCGGTCAACAGGCCGTGGTTGCGCAGGATCATCACGCTCTTGTCGCCCAGATCGGCCACCAGCCGCTCACGCTCGTCCAGGTCCAGCGCCACGCCTTCGTAGCCGTGATAGGCCACGCGCCCGGAGAAACCGATGGCGTGCTGGGAAATCGGCAGCAAGCCGTCCTTCTGCGCCGATACCGCGATGCCGTCGCGGGTGTGGGTGTGCAGCACCGCCTTGAGGTCGTGACGTGCAGCATGGATAGCGCTGTGAATCACATAACCTGCGTAGTTGATGCCCAGGCCGGTGGGGTCGTCGACGATAGTGCCGTCGATGTCGACCTTGACCAGGTTGGAGGCGCTGATTTCATCGAACAACAGCCCGTAGGCGTTGATCAGAAAATGCTCCTGCGGCCCCGGCACACGGGCGGAAAAGTGCGTGTAGATATGATCGGTCCACTTGTACAGGGCCGCCAGGCGATAAGCGGCGGCCAGTTTGACACGCACCTCCCATTCTTCGGGAGTGACACGTTGGCGAACGTTGCTGGAGACGCTGGATAGCGAGGTGACGCTGCTCATGGCAAAACTTCCTGGATGGCCTTAAGGACTTCCAGGCAAGCCTAGGGGATGCAAAAAAATAATAAAAAGCACATTTTAATCTAAGCTAATTATTATTTTTTTTCATAAAAAACATAACGACACTGAACAATGTGGGAGCGGGCTTGCTCGCGAATGCGTAGTGTCAGTCGACGGATTCA
>NZ_JBSVVZ010000155.1:0-1050 GCF_054071875.1 Pseudomonas sp. SDO524_S393
TCCGGCACAAAACGCTCGGCGGTCAACAATGGACGGTTCAAGTACGCGCGCGCCAGGCCGCAGCGGCTGCCGATATACAACTCACCCACGGCCCCCAGCGGCGCCAGGTTCAAATCGCGGTCCAGCACATACAACGCACGCCCGGGCAATGAACGCCCGATCGGGCTGGCGGTGGCGCCGATGAGTTCGTTGCCCGAGGTGCAATCCAGCACACTCGACACCACCGTGGCTTCGGTCGGGCCGTAGGTGTTCAGCAAGCGCACATGGCCAAGGCCAGCCTTGAGCCACTGCGCCGGACCGTCCAGCGGCATGGCTTCGCCGCCGATATGGATCTGGCGCAATGCACCGTAAGAGCGCGGCCCGGCGGCGAGACAGTCGAGCAGAAAAAGATTCCAGTAGGCGGTCGGCAAGTCGGCCAGGGTGATGCCCTGGGCAATGATTTCGTCGTACAACCGCGCGCTGTCCCACAGCTCCGGACCGCGCAGCACCACCGTGGCGCCCTGGGTCAGCGCCGGGTACAGCTGCTCGACAAAGCCGTCGAAGTTAAGGGTTGCGAATTGCAGGACACGGTCGTTCTCGGTCAACCGAGAGTAGCCGGCGGCGATGCTGGAGAACTCGGTCAACGCGGCATGGTTGATCGCCACGCCCTTCGGCTTGCCGGTGGAGCCGGAGGTGTAGATCACGTAGGCCAGGTTTTGCGGGGACACAGCCACCTGCGGATCATGTTCAGGGCTCAGCGCCAAAGCGCTGTCTGCAACGTCAACCGTCGCCATGCCTTCAGGCAACGGCATCGCCACGTGAGCCTGGGTCAACACCAACTGCACGCCGCTGTCTTCGAGCATATGCAGCAGGCGTTCACGCGGGTATTGCGGGTCAAGCGGCACATAGGCGCCCCCGGCTTTCAAGACGGCCAGCAGGCTGACGATCATCGCGAACGAACGCTCCACCGCCACGCCCACCAGTCGTTCCGGGCCGATGCCCTGGGTGATCAGGTGATGGGCCAGGCGGTTGGCCTGGCGGTTCAGCTCGGCATAACTGATCGACTGCTCG
>NZ_JBSVVZ010000156.1:0-1043 GCF_054071875.1 Pseudomonas sp. SDO524_S393
GACTCCGCCGCCATCATCCGCGCCAAGGCCGCCCTCGACAAACTCGACATCGCCGAAGGCCTCGCCGAACTCGAAGGCGCCTCCGCCCGCGTCGCCGTCGACGAAAAGCGCATGATCAACTGCCGCGCCGACCTCAACCAACTCGTGCCGTTCAAGTACGACTGGGCCTGGCAGAAGTACCTCGACGGCTGCGCCAACCACTGGATGCCGCAAGAGGTCAACATGACCGCCGACATCGCCCTGTGGAAAAACCCCGAAGGCCTGACCGACGACGAACGCCGCATCGTCATGCGCAACCTGGGTTTCTTCTCCACCGCCGACTCGTTGGTCGCGAACAACCTGGTGCTGGCCGTGTACCGCCTGATCACCAACCCGGAGTGCCGCCAGTACATCCTGCGCCAGGCCTTCGAAGAAGCGATCCACACCCACGCCTACCAATACTGCATCGAATCCCTGGCCATGGATGAAGGCGAAATCTTCAACATGTACCACGAGATCCCATCGGTCGCTAAAAAGGCGGCCTGGGGCCTGAAATACACCCGCTCGATCTCCGATCCGAAGTTCGAAACCGGCACCGTCGAGACCGACAAGGAACTGCTGCGCAACCTGGTCGCCTACTACTGCGTGCTGGAAGGCATCTTCTTCTACTGCGGCTTCACCCAGATCCTCTCCATGGGCCGCCGCAACAAAATGACCGGCGTGGCCGAGCAGTTCCAATACATCCTGCGCGACGAGTCGATGCACCTGAACTTCGGTATCGACGTGATCAACCAGATCAAGATCGAAAACCCACACCTGTGGGATGCCGAGATGAAGGAAGAAGCGACCCAGATGATCCTGCAAGGGACTCAACTGGAGATCGAATACGCACGCGACACCATGCCGCGCGGCGTGCTGGGCATGAACGCGGCGATGATGGAGGACTACCTCAAGTTCATCGCCAACCGTCGTCTGTCGCAGATTGGCTTGAAGGAAGAGTATCCAGGGACCACCAACCCGTTCCCGTGGATGAGCGAGATCATGGACTTGAAGAAAGAGAAGAA
>NZ_JBSVVZ010000157.1:0-898 GCF_054071875.1 Pseudomonas sp. SDO524_S393
TCACCCTGACTCAGCCCCAGTGGCTGTCGCACTTGCCCGCAGGCCATCCAGCCTGGACCCTGGATGCACTGCCCGACGCCCCGGCTGCCGAGCCGCTGAACATGGCGGCCAACGACCTCGCCTACGTGCTCTACACCTCCGGCTCCACCGGCCAGCCCAAGGGCGTGATGAACGAACACGGCGCCCTGATGAACCGCCTGCACTGGATGCAGGACGCGTTCCCCATCGGCCCGCATGACCGCGTGCTGCAAAAGACCCCGTACAGCTTCGACGTGTCGGTGTGGGAGTTCTTCTGGCCGCTGATCACCGGCGCCACGCTGGTGGTCGCCCGCCCGGACGGCCATCGCGACCCGGCGTACCTCAGCCAGTTGATCCAGCAGGAACAGGTCACCACCCTGCACTTCGTGCCGTCGATGCTGCGCGCGTTTGTCGAGGAACCGAGCCTGTCTGCCTGCACCAGCCTGCGGCAGGTGTTTGCCAGCGGTGAAGCCTTGCCCGCCGATCTGGTCCAGCGTTTTATGGGGCAACACCCGGCGGCGCTGGTCAACCTGTATGGCCCGACCGAAGCGGCCATCGACGTGTCGGTATGGCGTTGCTCGGTGAATGACCAACGGGTGCCCATCGGCAAACCGATTGCCAACCTGCACTTGCATATTCTTGACGAGGCCCAGCAGCCGTTGCCGATCGGCAGCATCGGCGAGCTGTACATCGGTGGCGTCGGCGTGGCGCGGGGCTATCTGAAACGTGACGACCTGACCGCCGAGCGTTTCCTCACCGTCCGTGGCGAGCGCCTGTACCGTACCGGCGACCGTTGCCGCTTCCTGGCCGACGGCAATATCGAGTACCTGGGGCGCCTCGACCATCAGGTCAAGCTGCGTGGGCAACGTATCGAGCTGGG
>NZ_JBSVVZ010000158.1:0-803 GCF_054071875.1 Pseudomonas sp. SDO524_S393
CTCCCCCAGGGCCTTGACCGTCGGCAGCGTCGGAGGGCTGTCGTGCCACTCCCACAGCACCAGCATCACCAGGTACTGCGGGTAGGTCAGGCCCAACTGATCCAGCATCGGCTTGTAGGCACGGGTCACCGCCCGTGAAGCGGCATAGAGCTTGAAACACAGCTGGCTGTCCAACGCCAGAGAAACCGTGGGCGCGTCGGTCATTTGAGCAGGGCTTCGATCTCTTGGGTCAAGTCTTCAGGCTTGGTGGTGGGCGCAAAGCGCTTGACCACCTGGCCATCTCGGCCGATCAGGAACTTGGTGAAGTTCCACTTGATGCCCTTGGAGCCCAGCAGCCCCGGCGCACGTTTCTTCAACTGGACGAACAGTGGGTGGGCGTCGCTGCCGTTCACATCGATCTTCTTGAACAGCGGAAAGCTCACGTCGAAATTCAGCTCGCAGAACTCGGAAATGGCACCTTCGTTACCCGGCTCCTGCTTGCCGAACTGATTGCAGGGAAAGCCCAGCACCACCAGGCCCTGGTCCTTGTATTGCTGCCACAACTGCTCCAGCCCCTTGTATTGCGGGGTGAAGCCACATTTGCTGGCGGTATTGACCACCAGCACGGCCTTGCCGGCGAAATCGGCCAAGGTCTTTTGCTCCCCCTTGATGGTGGTGCAAGGGATGCTCAGCAGGTTATCGGTCATGGCAAGGCCTCGATAAGGAAACGGAACAGAAAACATAGTAGGCAATTAAATTGTGTGCAATTTAATTGATTGGACTTATACCCGATCATCACTCCACAGGAACCCGGCTTGCCGGCG
>NZ_JBSVVZ010000159.1:0-651 GCF_054071875.1 Pseudomonas sp. SDO524_S393
CCTGCATCGACCAGCCATCGGAGACGATATGGTGCTGCACCAGCACCAACACATGCTCGTCTTCGGCCAGGCGCAACAGGCTCACGCGCAGCAACGGCCCTTCCTGCAAATCGAACGGGCGAGCGATTTCGGCCTCGACCCGGGCTTGCAAGCCCGCCTCGCTGACCTCGTCCAGCCGAATCGGCACAGCGAGGTGCGAATGAATCACTTGCCGCGCACCGTCCGCGTGCACCTGCACGCAGGTGCGCAAGCTTTCATGGCGCGCCACCAGTGCGTCGAAACTGCGTTGCAGCGCCGCACTGTCGAGCGCGCCCTTGAGGCGCAAGGCGCTGGGGATATGGTAAGCAGCGCTGTGCGGATCCAACTGCCAGAGGAACCACTGGCGTTCCTGGGCATAGGACAACGGCAGCGGTTGATCGCGCTCGACTGCCAGCAACGGCGGAGCCAGAGGTGCGCCGCTGTCGCTCGCCAAGGCGGCAACAAAACCTTGCAGGCGCGGTTGTTCGAACACCAGTTTCAACGGCACTTCACGCTCAAGCACCTGCCGCAAGCGCGACACCACCCGCATCGCCAGCAGCGAATGGCCGCCCATTTCAAAGAAGTGATCGGTCAGCCCTACCCGCCCGGCACCGAGAATATCGGCCCATACCG
>NZ_JBSVVZ010000160.1:0-588 GCF_054071875.1 Pseudomonas sp. SDO524_S393
TATGGTGCTGCACCAGCACCAACACATGCTCGTCTTCGGCCAGGCGCAACAGGCTGACGCGCATCAGCGGGCCCTGGCGCAGATCGAACGGCTGAGTGATCTGTGCCTCGACCTGAGCCTTCAAGTGGGCTTCGCTGGCATCAAACGACACCACCTCGATACGCGCCCGGGCACTGATCACCTGGACGGTGCGGTCGCCGTCCTGTTGCAGATGGGTGCGCAGGCTTTCGTGGCGCGCCAGCAAGGTGTCGAAGGCGCGCTGCAAGGCGTCGCGGTCCAGCGCGCCCTTGAGGCGCAAGGCGCTGGGGATATGGTAAGCGGCGCTGTGCGGGTCCAATTGCCAGAGGAACCACTGGCGCTCCTGGGCATAGGACAGCACCAACGGCTGGCCGCGCTCGACACGCTCGATGCGGCTGTGTTCAAGGCGTGCACCGCTCAATGCCTGCACGAATGCCCCGAGCACCGGCTGATCGAACAGGGCCTTCAAGCCCACATCGAGCCCCAGGCCGTGGCGGGTGCGCGAGATGACCTGGGTGGCCAACAGCGAGTGCCCGCCCAGTTCGAAGAAGTTGTCGTCAAGGCCGACGC
>NZ_JBSVVZ010000161.1:0-586 GCF_054071875.1 Pseudomonas sp. SDO524_S393
TCAGTTTGATCAATGCCGAACAGATCACCACGCTGCATTTCGTGCCGTCGATGCTGCAAGCGTTCTTGCAGGACGCCCATGTTTCCACCTGCCAAACCCTGCAACGCATCGTGTGCAGCGGTGAAGCCTTGCCGGCGGACGCCCAACAACAGGTGTTCGCCAAGCTGCCCCAGGCCGGGCTCTACAACCTGTATGGTCCGACCGAAGCGGCCATCGACGTGACCCACTGGACCTGTGTCGATGAAGGCCGCGACGCGGTGCCGATCGGTCGCCCGATTGCCAACCTGGGTTGCTACATCCTGGATAGCAATTTCGAACCGGTGCCGGTTGGCGTGCTGGGCGAACTGTATTTGGGCGGTGTTGGCCTGGCGCGCGGTTATCACCGTCGTCCGTCCCTGACCGCCGAACGTTTTATCGCCCATCCGTTCGTTCAAGGCGAACGCCTGTATCGCACTGGTGATTTGGCGCGTTTCCGCGAAGACGGCGTGATCGAATACGCCGGGCGTATCGACCATCAAGTGAAACTGCGCGGCCTGCGTATCGAGCTGGGCGAAATCGAAGCGCGTTTGCTGGAACACGATTGGGT
>NZ_JBSVVZ010000162.1:0-547 GCF_054071875.1 Pseudomonas sp. SDO524_S393
ACCATGGCCTGCAACAGGTTCTGCCAGTGGCGCGCCATGCGTGTGATGGTGGTGGCGTCGAACAGGTCGGTGGCGTAGCTGAGCGAAGCACGCAGTTGGTCCGCGGACTCTTCGATGTCCAGGGTCAGGTCGAATTGCGCAGCCGCTTCATCCCAAGCCACCGGACTGATATCCAGTTGCCCCAGGCGCTGCAAATGACTGCCGGCCCGGCTGATATGGTGGTTGAACGCCACCTGGAACAGCGGGCTCAAGCTCAGGCTGCGCTCCGGTTGCAGCGCCTCCACCAGTTGCTCGAAAGGCAAATCCTGATGACTCTGGGCTTCCAGCGCACGCTGTTTGACCTGGGCCAGCAACTGGGCCACGGTGGTCTGCCCGTCGATTTCGGCCTTGAGCACTTGGGTGTTGACGAAGAAGCCGATCAGCCCCTCGGTTTCCATGCGGTTGCGGTTGGCAATCGGCACGCCGACGCGGATATCCTGCTGACCGCTGTAGCGGTGCAACAGGGTCTGGAACGAGGCCAGCAGCAACATGAACAAGGTCACGCCTT
>NZ_JBSVVZ010000163.1:0-543 GCF_054071875.1 Pseudomonas sp. SDO524_S393
CTTGTTGCCTTGCCAAAAAAACTCCGTGGTAACGCCGTCGACGGTTTTGCTGATGCGCCGTCCAAACGGGTCGTAGCGGTAGCTGGCGGTCTGCCCATTGGGTTTTGTAACGCCAGTTAATCGGTGCTGGCCGTCGTAGCGGTATTCGGTGACGAGCGCGCGCCCTTTACCGCGCCGTTCACGAATCAGGTTGCCAAAGGCGTCGTAGTCGTACTGCCGGTCACCCTGGATCATCAGGCGGTTGCCGGCGACGATGTCGGGGCCGGGGCGGTTGTGCATCAGCAGGTTGCCGGCGGGGTCGTGGCCGAAGCGTTCCTGCACGTCTTGCGAGTGATTGGCGCGGGTCAGGCGGTTCAGTGGGTCGTAGTGGTAGTCGTGCTGGCCCTTGCGGGTGTCGAGCAGGCGGGTGAGGTTGGCGGATTTGTCGTAGGTGTATTGGCGCTGGTACAGCAGGTTTTCCTGCTGGATCACGGCGTGGTTGTGCAGGCGCTGTTGGTCGTCGTAGTGGTAGTGGCTGACGAGCTGGCCCTGCTGGCGTTGGTG
>NZ_JBSVVZ010000164.1:0-426 GCF_054071875.1 Pseudomonas sp. SDO524_S393
CCTGATCGGCTTTTTCGTCAACACCCAGGTGCTCAAGGCCGAGATCGACGGGCAGACCACCGTGGCCCAGTTGCTGGCCCAGGTCAAACAACGTGCCTTGGAAGCACAGGCTCATCAGGACTTGCCTTTCGAGCAACTGGTGGAGGCGCTGCAACCGGAGCGCAGCCTGAGCCTCAACCCGCTGTTCCAGGTGATGTTCAACCATCAGGCCGAAGGCCGCCCGGGGGACGCACCACAGGCGTTGGCCCATCTGCATATCGAAGGGCTGGCCTGGGACCGGCGCACCGCACATTTCGACCTGGACCTGGACGTGCAGGAAAGCCCCGACGGGCTCTGGGCTTCGCTGGGCTACGCCACCGACCTGTTCGAACCCACCACCATCACACGCATGGCGCGCCACTGGCAGAACCTGTTGCAGGCCATGGT
>NZ_JBSVVZ010000165.1:0-374 GCF_054071875.1 Pseudomonas sp. SDO524_S393
CGGTGCAACAGGGTCTGGAACGAGGCCAGCAGCAACATGAACAAGGTCACGCCTTCGCGCTGGGCCAAGGCCTTGAGGTCGGCAGCCAGCGCAGGCGGCAACGGCACCTCAAGACGTGCGCCGCGATGGCTTTGCTGCGCCGGACGCTGATGGTCGAAGGGCAGCTCCAGCACCGGTTGCTCACCGCCGAGCAGGCCACGCCAGTAGTCCAGTTGGCGGGCCTTCTCCCCCGCTTCCATCCAGTCGCGCTGCCACAGGGCATAGTCGGCGTACTGGATCGGCATAGGCGGCAACTGCGGTTCCGCACCCTGGCTGAACGCAGCGTACAGCTGCACCAGTTCATCGACCATCACCTGCATCGACCAGCCATCGGA
>NZ_JBSVVZ010000166.1:0-333 GCF_054071875.1 Pseudomonas sp. SDO524_S393
CCGTCGATTACACCTACGACCGCCAAGGCAACCTTCTAGGCGTCGAAGACGGCCACTGGACGCTGGCCTACGAGTACGACCGCCAAAACCGCCTTACCGCAGAACATCAGGGCTGGGGCACGCTGCGATATGGCTATGACGCCTGTGGGCAGTTGCACACGCTGCGCCTGCCGGATAACAACCGGGTGGTGTTCAACCACGGTAAAGGCGGTCAGCTCGCCACCGTCGAACTGAACGGAACAGTTCTCACCTCCCATCTCTTCAACTCCGGCCAGGAGCACCAACGCCAGCAGGGCCAGCTCGTCAGCCACTACCACTACGACGACCAACAGC
>NZ_JBSVVZ010000167.1:0-333 GCF_054071875.1 Pseudomonas sp. SDO524_S393
CCGTCGATTACACCTACGACCGCCAAGGCAACCTTCTAGGCGTCGAAGACGGCCATTGGACGCTGGCCTACGAGTACGACCGCCAAAACCGCCTCACCGCAGAACATCAGGGCTGGGGCACCCTGCGATATGGCTATGATGCCTGTGGGCAGTTGCACACGCTGCGCCTGCCGGATAACAACCGGGTGGTGTTTAACCACGGTAAAGGCGGTCAGCTCGCCACCGTCGAACTGAACGGCGCAGTTCTCACCTCCCACCTGTTCAAATCCGGCCAGGAACACCAACGCCAGCAGGGCCAGCTCGTCAGCCACTACCACTACGACGACCAACAGC
>NZ_JBSVVZ010000168.1:0-328 GCF_054071875.1 Pseudomonas sp. SDO524_S393
GGCCCGGATGTGCTGGTGGGTCTCGCGGTGGAGCGCTCCATCGAAATGGTCATCGGCCTGCTGGCGGTACTCAAGGCCGGCGGCGCTTATGTGCCGCTGGACCCCGAATACCCGCGTGAACGCCTGGCCTACATGCTCGATGACAGTGGCGTGAAACTGCTGCTGACCCAGGCGCATTTGCTTGAGCAGTTGCCGATTCCGGCTGGGCTGCACACGCTGGTGCTGGGCGACTCGACGTTCGAGGACTACAGCGACGCCAACCCGGGCATTGAACTGGATGGCGAAAACCTCGCCTACGTGATCTACACCTCGGGTTCCACCGGCCAGC
>NZ_JBSVVZ010000169.1:0-316 GCF_054071875.1 Pseudomonas sp. SDO524_S393
CAGCCTCGCCGGGGCTCGACAGCTCCCACAGGGGGCTTGCAGTGGCTGGGAAAACCCCATCAGCAGGGCCATCGCGCCGATCACTTTCTCACCAACAATAGAGCTCCAATGTGGGAGCGGGCTTGTCGGGTCGCCGCATCGCCGCGAAAGCGTCGGCACAGCCAACACAGATGCCGTCTGACCCACCGCTTTCGCAGCCTCGCCCGGGCTCGACAGCTCCCACAGGGGGCTTGCAGTGGCTGGGAAAACTCCATCACAGGCCCATCGCGCCGGGCGCTTTCTCACCAACAACAGCGCTCCAATGTGGGAGCGGGCT
>NZ_JBSVVZ010000170.1:0-316 GCF_054071875.1 Pseudomonas sp. SDO524_S393
ACAGGATTGTGACTCCTGTTGTCGTGGGTTCGATCCCCATCGTCCACCCCATATTTCAAAAGGCGCCAGATTTAACGGTCTGGCGCCTTTGCTTTAAGAGCTTCAAGCGCGGATGTGGTGGAATTGGTAGACACACTGGATTTAGGTTCCAGCGCCGCGAGGCGTAAGAGTTCGAGTCTCTTCATCCGCACCAAATAAAGCGTTGTTCGGCTGTCATGCGGGCAGGGCTAGACAAAGAAGTGGTTTGGTTTCTTTGTTGATGCAATATGGTGGGCGTAGCTCAGTTGGTAGAGCACAGGATTGTGACTCCTGTTGT
>NZ_JBSVVZ010000171.1:0-286 GCF_054071875.1 Pseudomonas sp. SDO524_S393
GATTTTTCCCGCGTCGAGTCGGGCGATTTCACCGTAGGCGCGGTAGTGTGCGGACTATACGATTTCGCCGTCGGGGGCGGTGAGTTCCTGGGGCGTGCCCAGGTGGTCGAGTTGGTAGTGGTAGGGCTTGGTTTGTTTTGGGCCAAAGCCTTCCAGTAAAGCCAGCGGCCGGAAGCTGTCGGGTTCGTAGAGGTAGCTGCGATGCCGATCCTTGTGATGCTCGGCAATCAGCTTGTTGCCTTGCCAAAAAAACTCCGTGGTAACGCCGTCGACGGTTTTGCTGATG
>NZ_JBSVVZ010000172.1:0-284 GCF_054071875.1 Pseudomonas sp. SDO524_S393
TCAGGTGCTGGTGACCTTACGGTCGTGGAAGTTCGAGTCTTCTCCTGGGCACCAATTTCAAATTCAAGGTCAGCCTTGAGTTTTACAAAAACCCGCGAAAGCGGGTTTTTTGCGTTACAGGCCTTTGATTTTTAACGAAAAACTTGATTTATTTTTTTGAATCAGGGGTTTACAGATCAAAAAGCCCTCCGTATAGTTCGCTCCATCAACAGCGGCGACGCTGCTTGAAATGCCCAGGTGGTGAAATTGGTAGACACGCCAGCTTCAGGTGCTGGTGACCTTAC
>NZ_JBSVVZ010000173.1:0-280 GCF_054071875.1 Pseudomonas sp. SDO524_S393
GGCAATGCCTACGCGAGCGCAGATGGCAGTTGGCACTTCCCGGTCCCCACACTGGGCCAGGGAGAGCACGTCTTTACGGTGGTGACCGCTGGCGTAACGTCCGATCCATTCACACTGAACATCGGTGCACCGCAGTCGTCCAAACCAATCATCGACTTTGCCTTCGACGACTTCGGCAAGACCGGCGAACTGACCACCGGCAGCCTCACCGATGACAAAACCCCAACCCTGATCGGCAAGGCAGAGCCGAACACGCGGGTGGCGATTTACGACGGCGATG
>NZ_JBSVVZ010000174.1:0-279 GCF_054071875.1 Pseudomonas sp. SDO524_S393
TGACAGCGATCAGCGATGCGTATGACAACCGGCTGCGGGTTTTCCGCGATGGGCTAGGGCGCATTGAGCGGTTGGACAATGCTGTCGGGCGCTCGCTGTTTTTGCGTTATGCGTCGGAGCGCATCGTGGCGGTGGACTACCAGGTTCAGCGGGCCGAGGGGCCGGGGGAATTTGAGTGGATCACCGAGCAGACACTGGTTTCCTATAGCTATGACGACCTTGGCCGACTGATCTCGGCGACCAACGCCGTCGGCGAAAGCGAGGTTTATCGCTACGACG
>NZ_JBSVVZ010000175.1:0-272 GCF_054071875.1 Pseudomonas sp. SDO524_S393
ACCGGCCAGCCGAAAGGCGCGGGCAACCGCCACTCGGCGTTGCTGAACCGCCTGCGCTGGATGCAGGAGGCCTACGCGCTGGACATCAGCGACAGCGTGTTGCAAAAGACCCCATTCAGTTTTGACGTGTCGGTATGGGAGTTTTTCTGGCCGCTGATGACCGGTTCAAGATTGGTCGTCGCCGCTCCGGGTGATCATCGCGATCCGGCCAAGCTGATCAGTTTGATCAATGCCGAACAGATCACCACGCTGCATTTCGTGCCGTCGATGCT
>NZ_JBSVVZ010000176.1:0-272 GCF_054071875.1 Pseudomonas sp. SDO524_S393
ACCGGCCAGCCGAAAGGCGCGGGCAACCGCCACTCGGCGTTGCTGAACCGCCTGCACTGGATGCAGGAGGCCTATGAACTGGACATCAGCGACAGCGTGTTGCAAAAGACTCCGTTCAGCTTTGACGTGTCGGTATGGGAGTTCTTCTGGCCGCTGATGACTGGCTCGCGTTTGGTGGTGGCTGCGCCGGGCGATCATCGCGATCCGGCCAAGCTGGTCAGTTTGATCAATGCCGAACAGATCACCACGCTGCATTTCGTGCCGTCGATGCT
>NZ_JBSVVZ010000177.1:0-268 GCF_054071875.1 Pseudomonas sp. SDO524_S393
GACCTTCGGGTTATGAGCCCGACGAGCTACCAGGCTGCTCCATCCCGCGTCTGTGGGCGGCATTCTACAGCCCAGCGATGGGGTGTCAACCGATAACTGGCAGATGAGTCAAATAAGTGTGATTTTTTTGCCTGTGCACCCTAAGTTCCCGATCGGAAAAGGTTTTTAAAAAAACGACACAAACAAAAAAGGCCACTCTTTCGAGTGACCTTCTTTGATGTTTGGTTGCGGGAGCCGGATTTGAACCGACGACCTTCGGGTTATGAGC
>NZ_JBSVVZ010000178.1:0-256 GCF_054071875.1 Pseudomonas sp. SDO524_S393
GCCTGCGTATCGAGCTGGGCGAAATCGAAGCGCGTTTGCTGGAACACGATTGGGTACGTGAAACCGCCGTATTGGCCGTCGACGGCAAGTTCCTGGTGGGCTACCTGGTACTGCAAAACGCCGGCGAGGATTGGCGCGACGTACTCAGTGCGCACCTGGTCCGGCAGCTGCCGGACTATATGGTCCCGGCGCAATGGATGTTGCTGGAACAGATGCCGCTGAGTCCCAACGGCAAGCTCGACCGCAAGGCGCTGCC
>NZ_JBSVVZ010000179.1:0-244 GCF_054071875.1 Pseudomonas sp. SDO524_S393
CCCTGGCCCGCGCCCTGCGCGCTGCCGGTATTGGCCGCGAATCCATCGTGCCGGTATGCATGCAGCGCTCGGTGGACATGGTGGTGGCCCTGCTCGGCGTGGTGCATGCCGGTGCCGCCTGGTTGCCGCTGGATCCGGAACTGCCGGCAGCACGCCTGGCGTTCCTGATCAACGATGCCGACGCGCAAATCACCCTGACTCAGCCCCAGTGGCTGTCGCACTTGCCCGCAGGCCATCCAGCCTG
>NZ_JBSVVZ010000180.1:0-233 GCF_054071875.1 Pseudomonas sp. SDO524_S393
CCGCCTGACCCACCGCCTTCGTAGCCTCGCCGGGGCTCGACAACTCCCACAGGGGTCTTGCAGTGCCTGGAAAAACACCGCCAGCAGGTCCATCGCGCCGGCCACTTTCTCCTCAACGACGGAGATCCCCTGTGGGAGCTGGCTTGCCTGCGAAGACAGCGGCACTACCAACATAGATGCCGCCTGACCCACCGCCTTCGTAGCCTCGCCGGGGCTCGACAACTCCCACAGGG
>NZ_JBSVVZ010000181.1:0-232 GCF_054071875.1 Pseudomonas sp. SDO524_S393
GAATTTGGGGGGTAAACCGGCAGGACGCCGGTTTAGCCGCCCCGCGCCATGGATGACGCGGGGCGGCGGCCCCCCGAATTTCCGTCGGATTACGGGTACACCGAGCCCAGGCGAGGTGCCGAGTGTTGGGGCAAGAGCGTTTTGGTTACTTTTGACTGGGCCGGCATTCCGGCTTTTCAAAAGTGACCCGCCGTAAGGGCGGAACCAATATCAGCCATCACCCAAATAACGG
>NZ_JBSVVZ010000182.1:0-232 GCF_054071875.1 Pseudomonas sp. SDO524_S393
GGCGATCAGGTCCTGCTGCGCACGAAACTTCTCTGCAACCCGTGCGAAAAAGTCCTGGCTCGCGGCAGCGCGTTGCCCATGCACCAGGCCGATGCGCGACTGCACGTCGCCCGGCAGGCTCAGGTTGTCCACTTCTTCGAGCAGGGCGGCGTGCAGCTTGCCGCCGAGCAGTTCGGTGTGGGGCAGGGCGCGGCGGTAGAAAATCGCATTGCCTTCGCGGCGGGTGGCCACC
>NZ_JBSVVZ010000183.1:0-225 GCF_054071875.1 Pseudomonas sp. SDO524_S393
TGGCGCGCGCGTACTTGAACCGTCCATTGTTGACCGCCGAGCGTTTTGTGCCGGATCCGTTCGGTGAAACCGGCGAGCGCCTGTACCGCACCGGTGACCTGGCGCGTTATCGCGCCGACGGGGTGATCGAATACGTGGGCCGGGTTGACCATCAGGTGAAAATCCGTGGTTTCCGTATCGAACTGGGGGAAATCGAAGCGCTGTTGCTGGCCCAGGACGGCGTGC
>NZ_JBSVVZ010000184.1:0-222 GCF_054071875.1 Pseudomonas sp. SDO524_S393
CTGTCGAACCCGTGATTCATCCGGGCGTTATCGGCAAGGCGTTATGGCGCACCTGCCACTTCGGCACCACCCGCGTGCGCATAGTCGAATATACCCCCGGCTACCTGGCGGATCACTGGTGCTGGAGAGGGCATATTCTGTTGTGTCTTGAAGGCGAGTTGCACACTGAATTGGAAGACGGTCGTCAGTTCACCCTGACGGCCGGAATGAGTTATCAGGTGG
>NZ_JBSVVZ010000185.1:0-221 GCF_054071875.1 Pseudomonas sp. SDO524_S393
GGGCGTCGAGTCGGGTGTAGCGGTCGCCGACGATCATGCCGCCGCTGTCGCCAGCGTGCTCACGCAGGAACGGCCGGTCGCTCGGGATCGGCGTCGTCCGCTCGAAGCCTTGCAGGTTGGTTTTCCACCACTGCCGCGCTTCGGCCAGGCTCTGGCGTTGCAGCCAGCCGATGTAGTCGCGATAACGCGGCGGCACAGCCAGTTGCGCGTCACGGCCTTCG
>NZ_JBSVVZ010000186.1:0-219 GCF_054071875.1 Pseudomonas sp. SDO524_S393
AGTTTCCCGTCAAGGGTTTAACCCTTACCAGTGCTTGCAATGCAAAGCCCAGTGCCTGGGCGTCTAACTCTACGCTGAACCCGCTGATGACTCCCGCGACCTCCAAGCGCTTGAGGCGTTCGCTGCAGCCTGGCGCGGACAGTCCTACCTGGCGGCTCAGTGCGCGAATCGATGCGCGGGCATTGTGATGAAGGGCAGTAATCGGCGCGCGATCAGTCG
>NZ_JBSVVZ010000187.1:0-218 GCF_054071875.1 Pseudomonas sp. SDO524_S393
GGTGGCAGCCTTGTTTGTGCCCGACGCTGCGCCACACCCGGTGGGTACGGGCTTGCCCGCGATGAGCCCATGACCGACAACGCCTTTCCCGAAGCGGACCGCGCCGCCGTCTACCGCGCCATCGCCGAACGCCGTGATATGCGCCATTTCAGCGGTGGCACCGTCGCGCCAGCGTTATTGCAACGCCTGCTGCACGCCGCCCACCAGGCGCCGAGCGT
>NZ_JBSVVZ010000188.1:0-217 GCF_054071875.1 Pseudomonas sp. SDO524_S393
TTCTTGTAGGTGATCGCTTGTTCGCCCTTGACCTGGGAAGTCACCTCGCCCTCGAGAACATACGCCATCGCCGTGCCGTCGTGTTTGTGGGCGATGGAGGACTGGCCGGGTTTGTAGTCGACTTCGATCATCATGGCTTTTTTGCCGGGGACGTTTTTCAGCATCTGGTCCTGCAGGACCGAGACCTTCTCGGAGGCATCGTGGGCCAGGACTGGAA
>NZ_JBSVVZ010000189.1:0-216 GCF_054071875.1 Pseudomonas sp. SDO524_S393
GAGCTGTCGAGCCCCGGCGAGGCTGCGAAAGCGGTGGGTCAGGTGGCATCTGTGTCGACTGTGCCGTAGTCATCGCAGGCAAGCCAGCTCCCACATGGGATCTGTATTGTTGATAGGAAAGGCCCGGCGCGATGGCCCTGCTGACAGCGTTTTTCCAGCCGCTGCAAGTCCCCTGTGGGAGCTGTCGAGCCCCGGCGAGGCTGCGAAAGCGGTGGG
>NZ_JBSVVZ010000190.1:0-216 GCF_054071875.1 Pseudomonas sp. SDO524_S393
GGCAACATTGCCTCGATCGAAGCGGCCTTTTCGCAACTGTATGCCCGCGCCAGTTTCGCCAGGCAACCCGTCGGGTTCGCCTTGAAACTGAGCAACTGGTGGGACCTGGAAGGCGTTGGCGCACTGGCCAACCGACAATTCCCCACCGGCCACGGGATCCACGCCACGCCGTCGGAGATTGCGGTGACTCAATGGGCCTACCCGGACGCGATCAAG
>NZ_JBSVVZ010000191.1:0-214 GCF_054071875.1 Pseudomonas sp. SDO524_S393
GACTACCCGCAAGGCCAGTGGGTACACCAATTGTTCGAAGCCCAGGCACAGGCCCAGCCGGACGCACCGGCGTTGGTGTTTGGTCAGCAACGGTTGAGCTACGCCGAGGTGAACCGCCGCGCGAATCGTTTGGCCCATCGCTTGATCGAGGCTGGCGTAGGCCCGGATGTGCTGGTGGGTCTCGCGGTGGAGCGCTCCATCGAAATGGTCATCG
>NZ_JBSVVZ010000192.1:0-213 GCF_054071875.1 Pseudomonas sp. SDO524_S393
GATGAAGAAACACCGATCGGCGACTGGTCGATCATCTACGGCAGCGGCCGGGCCCATCAAAATGTCATGTATGTGGCCGACCGCACTTCGGTGGTTCCATCGAACCACAACAAGGGCGCGAAACTGGTGGCCGTCACGGTGGTTTATGAAGAACCGGGCAAGCCGATGATCGATGTGTACAACATCGAAGTACAGTGTTCCACGCGCAAGGTG
>NZ_JBSVVZ010000193.1:0-210 GCF_054071875.1 Pseudomonas sp. SDO524_S393
GCCTCGCCGGGGCTCGACAGCTCCCACAGGGGATTGGCAGTGGCTGGGAAAACTCCATCAGCAGGGCGATCGCGCCGGACACTTTCTCGCCAACAACAGCACTCCAATGTGGGAGCGGGCTTGCTCGCGAAGACGGCCTCACTGCCAACACAGATGCCGCCTGACCCACCGCTTTCGCAGCCTCGCCGGGGCTCGACAGCTCCCACAGGG
>NZ_JBSVVZ010000194.1:0-208 GCF_054071875.1 Pseudomonas sp. SDO524_S393
CCTGTTACCGCCGTGAAAGGGCGGTGTCCTAGGCCACTAGACGAAGGGGACACACAACTGAAATACATGGTGTGTATTTCAGTGTCCAGAGATTAGATCCGAAGATCATGCCCTGGTTTCACTCAGTGCCGCCCGAGAGCAACACTGCTTAAATTTGGAGCGGGAAACGAGACTCGAACTCGCGACCCCGACCTTGGCAAGGTCGTGC
>NZ_JBSVVZ010000195.1:0-206 GCF_054071875.1 Pseudomonas sp. SDO524_S393
GCCACCAGCGACAACACCACCAGCGCGAGGATCGCCATGCGCCCGGGAATCTTGCGCAGCAGCAGCACCGCAAGGAAGCACACGGCGGCAAACAGGCATTGGCTGTAGAGGTCCAGCGGGGCGCTGACAATGCTTACCAACAGCAAGGTGCCGACCACACAACTGATCACCACCAGCACTTTGCGCAGCGTATCGGGCCAGCGATT